>JBFYQB010000297.1:0-3930 GCA_041302955.1 Flavobacteriales bacterium | reverse complement strand
CTGGCGAAAAAGTGCGCCTCGTGCTTGCCGACCGCACAGAGCTGGCAGAAGTGATGGCGGCCGATGCCGATGGTTTCTCTGTCGCACTGAAGGACAACGGGCAGGTGTTCGTCTTCGGTCGCGAGGTGAGCGATTTCCGCACGGTGGACTACGAGGCGTTGTCGATGCTCAACCTTTCTGCAACGCAGGAGCTTGTACGGATGATAAATGGACTGAAGCGTGAGAACGAGGCGATGAAGGCCGATTTCTCATCCCTTTCATCGGATGTGGAAATGCTGAAGGCAATGTTGAACGCAGGAAGTACGGCAGGGAAGTAATGGCGCTCAGTTTGCAGTGTGTAGCCCAAGGTGTGCTTCGATAAGTGCAACGGCCTGCTGCACACCGTTCTCCTTGCTCATCTTTTCACCCAGTTGTGCGGCCCTTTTTTTCATGGCCTGATTGCTAACAGAACTGCTGATGGCCGCTGCCAATGGTAGCGGTCGGATGGTTCTGCGAAACAATGGCCTCGCCCCTACTCCTGCCCGATGCAGCCGCTTGGCCCAATCGTGCTGATCGTAGGCATGGGCCACCACCACAGAGGGACAACCCGCCAACAATGCCGCCTGCGTGGTGCCCGCACCGCCATGATGCACCACGGCTGCGCAATGTGGAAACACCTTGGCGTGGGGCATCCGACCAACGAAGAGCACATCGGCAGAGGACTCCAGCCCTAGCACACCGCCATCGCCTTGAATGATGGCCCGCTGGCCGGACAACTTCGCAGCATCCACAAATAGGCGCATGTTCTGCTGCATGGCAAACTGCATGCATGTGCCGAAGGTCATATAGATGGGGGATGGGCCTGCGGCAAGAAAAGCGCGTATGTCTTCGGACAGGTCATCACCCTCCTCTTGAGGAATATTCAGAAATCCTGACATCTGAATGTGCGGCCCCCAATCGGCAGGGCGCGGACAAAGGACAGGGCTTGCGGCCACGATGGTCAGTTGCCGTGATGTGAAAAGCTCCTGCTGCAAAGTGCGGATGGGCGGCAATCCTTGTTCGCGCCTCAATGCTCTGGCTTTTGGAAAGAGGACAGTGGACATGGCCAGATCACCTATCGCCCACATCATGCTACTTACAAAGCGACCAAGGTTCGGGCCCACGGGCGGCATGCTATCGGTGCGGATGACCATGGGGGCCAAACAGAGCGACACGCGGGGGCAATGATGCTTCTCGGAGGCTGTTAGCAGGGTGTGGCAGAGCGTGTGACCGATGACCACATCGTGCTCCTTGCACAGCGCTTCGGAGGCCGCAAACATGGCCGCTACCGCAGGTTCGTAGCATGTTTGCAGCAATGCCCTCAGTTCGGAGAACGGGTCGGTGAACGGGGTGAGCGCATAGAGATCGGCACCCGTGCGAAGCCCATCGCAGGCCTTGATGGTGCGGAATCCGCCTTGGCTACCATGAGCGCAATAATCCTTGCCGTCCACGCTGGTATAGGCCACGGTCACGGTATGTCCGGCATCTGCAAGGCCCTTGGCCAGCGCCATGAACGGAAGAATGTCGCCATCGCTCCCCCACGTCTGTAGGCCTATCCTCATGCGGCAGTGGTCTTTTCAGGTTCCGCAGCCAAGGTCGCGAACATGCTCAGCATCACCTGCTCATCCACTTCCGTCAGGTAGCGCACGCCTGTGTTCCTGCCCAGGGCGCTGAACCTTATCCAAAGCGCATCCTCGCGCTGATAGGTGATGTCGAGCTGAAATGCGCCCTCCGTGTATTGCTCGATGAAGAGAAAACGACAATGCGGATTGATGTGCTTCAGGCGCTGCATCATCCCCTCAAAATCCGCGATGGTCTGATGGCCGGGAGCCTGTATCTGCTTGGTGAACCCGGCTTTGAACCGTGGCCGCTTGTTGGGTTCGTTAAGCACCGTGGTGACGAACACAATGGGCTCCTGCCGCGTCATGCGCTCGCGCCAACGGGCCACACAACGCTGGTAGTAGGCATAGTCGGCATCGCTGCGCACCGGGTTGCGGTGGCCGAACAGCGTTTCGTGATACACCTTGTGCCCAGCATCCATGCCGTGGGGAATGATGAGTTCTCTGTCCAGCAGCTGCGCAAAATCATCGTCCAGTATATGGGTGATGATGGCAGGTGTGGTATAGATCCAATCGAAAGGATAGGAGGCGCGCTTCAGGCCAGCAGCCTTGATATACCAGGCCGTGTTGCAGTTCTGCCCCAAGGAAATGACCTCGTGCGGAGCCGTGCCCAGCCAATCCCTGAGGTGATGTTGGGTGGTCAATGACCGCTTGACGCATTCCTCGGTCTGGGCAGTGCTTACCTCCATGCGCTTGGCAAAGAGCTTTGTAAGCTGATGGATGATGGAGCCAAGCTGCTGTTTCATAGGCGATACAAATGTGCGAACGCGGCCATCAATTCAAAGGAATGAAGCTCGAATACTTTCCGATAACAATGTGCAAGAGGTTAAGAGCAAGGATGCAACGAACCGATGGACTGAGCCGCCCAAGAACGTCATAGTGCAAATTCACAACGTTTATTGACGGGAAGAATAGATCTCTTGGGCTGCTCAAGAACGTTTCTGAGCAAGTTTAGAGCGTTGTAGAGCGAATTTAGAACGTTACTGAGCAAGTTTAGAGCGTTGCTGAGCAAGTTTAGAACGTTGTAGAGCAAATTTAGAACGTTACTGAGCAAGTTTAGAACGTTGTAGAGCGAATTTAGAACGTTACTGAGCAAGTTTAGAACGCTATGGAGCAGCCCAAGAACCTTGACATACTAAGCATCGATCTTTTAGAAGATCCTTCAAAATCTGAAGTAAAAACTCGGTTTCACGATGAATGGGATCACATCGGGATTGCCCAAGTGGGTGATGCGCCACGTGAAATCGATGCGGGCTATCTTGAGGATGTTCTCAATACCGAAGCCCACCTCCGCGTAAGGATATTGCGTGGCCGCCATGCCATCGGGCAGCGCGTAGGTGCCGTTGGCGTTGCCGTCCGATAGCGTGCCGTAATAGGCCTTGGCAATGAGAAACTCGCGCAGCTTCAGCTTATTGACCCCCGGAATGCGATTGAACAGCAGCCCATCGAAGTGGTGCTCCAGTTGCAAAGACACATAGCGGTCGGCCGCAAATTCCATATAGTTCATCAGGTTGAAGGCGCGACCATCGTTGAAGACCAGCGGATTGCCATCGGGCACATGCAGCAGCGGCCAAGGCACATTGCCATTCACAATGCCGCCCTGCGCCAGTATGTCGAGATACCCCCATTTGTTGGCGCGTAGCCGATGCTCCACCTTGAGGCGATAATGTTGATAGTCGAACTGCCCACCGAACATTCCCTTTACACCCACGGCCACTTCCACGGCCACAGTCGGATATTTCTGCGAGAAAAGCGTGCGCTCCTCCGTGTCGTAAGCCGCAGAAATATCGCTCTGCCCCCAGCCGAGGCGCACATTGGCGCGGATGCCTGAGGCGGTGAAGTTGTCCACGGGCGTAAGCGCGGCATCGTTGGCCGTGAAAGGCGATTCCAAGGGCGAATAGCGGTCGCGGAAGATGCCCACCCGCGTAGCGAATCCCGTAAACCATTGTCGCTCCACATGGCCCGTCATCTGCTCGGCCATCATGCGGTCGAACGCGCCACCGATGCGGGCAAAGGCCATGAACACATGGTCCAGCGGCAGTTGGTGATAGCTTCGGCCCATCTGCAAAAGGTCGTTGCGATAGCTTGCGCCCATCACCATTTTGCGGCCCTGTTGCTCGCGAAAGGTGAAATCTACAGTGCCACCGCCCTTCCATCGCCTGTCGCCAAAGCCGTATGCCCCGTAGCCGCTCAGGCTCACCATGCGGCTAAAGGAGTCGTTGGTGCGGAAACCGAGTTTCACCCGCGAGCCCTCCACCGTGTTCCAAGTATAGAAGGTGAACACATCGCCAAG
>JBFYQB010000296.1:0-5364 GCA_041302955.1 Flavobacteriales bacterium | reverse complement strand
CGCGCGCACTGATCACCCGCATGCGCACCTCTTCGCTCTTTTCAGATGTATGGTCATCTGCCAGTTCGTTTATCGGTACAGGCGTCACTTCCACGTGCATATCGATACGGTCGAGCAATGGGCCGCTGATCTTGTTCAAGTAGCGCTGCACCACGCCTGGACCGCACACACAATCCTTGTCCGGATGGTTGTAATAGCCACATGGGCAGGGATTCATACTGGCCACAAGCATGAAGCTTGATGGGTATTCTACCGAAAGTCGTGCCCGTGAGATAGTCACCTTGCGGTCTTCCAACGGTTGGCGCATCACTTCAAGCACCGAACGGCTGAACTCCGGCAGTTCGTCCAGAAAAAGCACCCCGTTATGCGCCAGCGAAATCTCACCCGGTTGCGGAATCTGGCCGCCACCGACCAAGGCCACATCAGAGATCGTATGATGCGGAGAGCGGAACGGCCGCTGGGTGAGCAATGCCGAATCTTTGCTAAGTCCTCCCACCACCGAATGGATCTTGGTGGTTTCCAGCGCCTCGCGCAACGATAGCGGTGGAAGAATGCCCGATATGCGCTTCGCAAGCATCGTCTTGCCCGCTCCCGGAGGGCCGATAAGCAGGATGTTGTGACCACCAGCGGCCGCGATCTCCATGGCGCGCTTGATATTCTCCTGCCCTTTCACATCCGAGAAATCAATATCGCTCTCGTAGAGTTTCTTGAAGAATTCCTCGCGGGTGTTGACAATGGTCGGTTCCAACGCTGCATTGCCATTGAAGAAATCGATCACCTGCGTGATGTTGTCCACGCCAAATACATCGATGCCATCCACAATGGCCGCCTCTCTGGCATTCTGACTTGGAAGGATGAAGCCTTTGAGCCCCGCCTCTCGCGCTTTGATGGCAATGGGCAACGCCCCTTTTATGGGTTGAAGACCACCATCCAGCGACAGTTCGCCCATGATCATGTATTGATCGACCTCTGTGGCTGGAATCTGCTCGGATCCGGCAAGTATGCCGACCGCCAACGTGAGGTCATAGGCCGAACCTTCCTTGCGGATGTCGGCCGGGGCCATGTTGATGACGATGTGCTTGCCGGGCCATTTCAGCCCATTGTTCTTCAGTGCGGCCTGTATGCGTTGTTGACTTTCCTTCACCGCATTGTCGGGCAGTCCGACCATGAAGAAATTGACCGCTCCAAGCGTGATATTGGTCTCTACCGTTATCAGATTGGCGTCTACTCCATAAACAGCACTTCCGTAGGTTTTGACAAGCATAGCGAAGTGTTTAGTGTTCGATCGTCAAGTTCTGGCAAGATATTGCTCTACCAGCATCACAAGGATGTGAATGACTTTGATATGAATTTCCTGTACTCGGTCCGAATAGTCGGAGAACGGGGCACGGATCTCCACATCGCAATGCAAGGCCAGTTTACCACCGTCTTTCCCTGTCAATGCGATCACGCGCATTCCCTTCTGCTTTGCCACAATAGCTGCGTTCAGCACGTTGGCCGAATTACCGCTTGTACTGATGGCAACCAGCACATCGCCTTGCCTACCAAAGGCTTCGACATATCTGGAAAAAACATGCTCAAAACCATAATCATTGGCCGTGCAGGTGATGTGGCCAGGGTCCGAGATGGCGGCAGCGGCAATAGGCGGACGTTCGTTACGGAATCGTCCGCTAAGCTCTTCGGCAAAGTGCATGGCATCGCTCATGCTTCCACCATTTCCGCAGGAATAAATGTGTCCGCCCTGCTTTATCGCTGCTGATAAGACCTCAGCGGCCTTAGCTATCGCCTGCACATTCTCGTGATTCTCCGAAAAGGTATCAAGCACGTTGCGGGCTTCGAGAAGTTCAGCTTTTATGGCGGTAATTGACATTGTCCTAAATCATTCGGCCATAGAGCGGCACAAGGCAAAACTGCATAAAAAAAGGCCGCCCAGTTCATGGACGGCCTTTTGCAATTTACAGTGAGTGAGATTACCGGTACCAGCGTGCACCAAATCCACCTACAGCCCAAACGATGTAGATGATCATTCCGATGATTCCCAGTCCGGCACCGATGATGCCGAACAGTAGGCCTAGCTTGCGGAAACGTTCTCCTGTATAGTTGTTCTTGGAATGAATGATAGCGAAAACGATGGCGGCAATGCCTAGTAGGATCGCAAGCCACCATAGCGGAATGCCGAAAAATGCAACGATCAACCCTATGAGACCAAAGAATGCAGCTCCGATACCCGTGCCGAACGCAACCCATGCCATCCAATGAGCACCACCTGCAGGTGCTGAAGCTTTCAGTGCGCTTTTGGTCTGAGCCAATTGGTGTTTGAAATCGAAGTCAGAAACCAATACCTCCTTTATTGTCTTTTTGGCCTTGGGGGAAGCATCCGTAGCGTTTGATTTTTCAATGAATTCGTTCGACTTTGGGGTAGCAGAGGCTGTCAATGTTTCTTCAGCATCCATTGATGCGTTCAGTTGTGCCTCACGGTTCTGAACGGTCTCATGTTTCACTGGTTCAGCTTTTGCGACCTCCGATTCTATGGTGCCTTTCTCGTGCTTGACCTTCTTATTCACTTCCACGTGATAGCCGGGCATGTGTCTGCGTTTCACAATGTCAACATTGCCACAGCCGCTCATAACGAATGCGGTAGCGACCAATCCGATCATCAATGGTCTAATCATGTTTTTCATGGTATGGGTCTATTTGGTTATGTGGGCAAAAATAAAAACCGCTCTTTTTTGAGTCGTTTCAGAAAGTCGCGGCTTTTTAACATGTCGATGTTGACTGCAAAAGAAAACCCCGCCCTCCTTGCGGAGAACGGGGTTCTAAAAATTATTCGGTCAATTCTCAGTGAAGCTGCTCTGATTCAGCAATTCCTACAGATCGGGTTCAATCAATGCGCTGCCTCAAACTGATTGGCTGTGTTCTTAGCACCACCAGCTTTCAGGGCCTTGTCGCCAGCAAAAAACTCTTTGTGGTCATCACCCAGATCAGAACCTGCCATGCGCTGGTGTTTCACGCAGGAAACTCCTTTGCGGATTTCTTGACGCTGAACACCACCTACGTAAGCCAGCATGCCTTCTTCTCCGAAGTAACCTTTAGACAGGTCGTTCATGTGCAGAGCAGTGGTATGGTAAGTTGGCAACGTGATCAGGTGATGGAAAACACCAGACACTCTGGAAGAATCTTCTTGGAATGTTCTGATCTTCTGGTCAGCGTCAATTGCCAATTCAGAATCATCGTATTTCGCATTCATCAGATCGTTCTTGTCGTAAGCAGACAGGTCTTTCCCTTCAGCTTCCCAACGCTTGTAGGCCTGCTTGCGGAAATTCAACGTCCAGTTGAACGATGGTGAGTTGTTGTACACCAATTTCGCGTTCGGCACTTGCTCTTTGATCTTGTTGACCATTGCCGCAATTGCTTCTACATCCGGTGTTGGTGTTTCAATCCAAAGCAGATCGGCTCCGTGTTGCAAACTGGTCACACAATCCAATACTACGCGGTCAATATTGGTGCCTGCCCTGAAGCTGAACAGGCCATTGGACGTACGAACGGGACGAACCAACTTACCATTGCGCTTCAGCAAGATGTCATACTCATTCACTTCATCAATGCTCACTTCTTCGGCATCAACGAAATCCAAGTACTGAGAAGCCAGATCCCCTGACTCCACAGATACAGGCAGTTTCTGCGTCAGGCTTGCTCCTTCAGAATCAGTGCGGGCAACAATGATCCCATCTTCTACGCCCAATTCCAAGAATGCATAACGGATCGCGTTAAGCTTCGCGATAAAGTCCTCGTGGGGAACGGTCACTTTACCATCCTGGTGACCACACTGCTTCGCGTCAGATACTTGGTTTTCAACTTGGATAGCACAAGCACCCGCTTCGATCATTTTCTTGGTGAGCAGGTAAGTTGCCTCCTCATTTCCAAAACCAGCATCGATGTCAGCGATAATAGGTACGACATGCGTTTCGAAATTGTCAATCAGGCCTTGTACATCTTCGCCAGCTGCTTTTCTGCGGAAAAGATCGTTCAACTCCGTTGCATCCGCTTGCTTCAAGAAATCATAGATCTCAGCGATCAATTTAGGCACAGATGTTTTTTCGTGCATAGACTGATCCGGAAGCGGACCGAATTCAGAACGCAATGCTGCAACCATCCAACCAGACAGGTAGATGTATCTTCTCTTGGTTGTCTTGTGATGTTTCTTCACAGCGATCATCGTTTGTTGTGCCACAAACCCGTGCCATGCACCTAATGATTGGGTGTACTTTGATTGGTCAGCATCATAAGCGGCCATGTCTTCACGCATGATCGTTGCAGTGTATTTCGCGATGTCCAACCCCGTTTTGAAACGGTTTTGCACGAACATGCGTGCTGCGTGCTCTGGGTTGATCTCTCTCCAGGTCTCCCCGTATTTTGCCTTGAGTTTCTGAACTGCTTCGACAGCTGAAACGTAACTTGGTTGTTGATTACTCATGATCTCGGTTTGAAAGTGGTTGTTTAGATGTAATTGTATGCTCCCAGGGTCAAGAATTCCTCGAATTCTCCTTGGGAAATGAGTTTCTTGAAAAGGTCGGTCGCCAATGGGAACTTGCCGTTGGCGAAAGCGTCCTTGCCTACGTAGCCTTCTATTTTTTCCAGCTCGCTTGGGATGAGCGAAAGCACCCAATCGAGGGTCACGGTACGATTGTCTTCCATGGTGGCGTTGTGCTTGACCCACTGCCACACCTGCGTGCGGCTGATCTCTGCTGTGGCAGCATCCTCCATCAGATTGTAGATAGCTGCGGCACCATTGCCACGCAACCAACTCTCGAGGTAAAGAATGCCCACGTTGATGTTCTTGCGAACGCCCTCCTCGGTGATGGTTCCTTTCGGCACGGCCAGCAGGTCGGCCTGCGTGATGACATCGTCTTCGCGCTTCATGTTGATCTGGTTCTTGGCGGGCATGTTGGCGTTGAAAACGTCCATCGCCACGCTCACCAGTCCAGGATGCGCCACCCATGTGCCATCGTGGCCGTTGCGTACTTCGCGTAGCTTATCGTTCTTCACTTTGTCCACTGCGGCAGCATTGGCCGTTTCGTCTCCTTTAATAGGAATGAAAGCCGCCATTCCGCCCATTGCATGCACATTGCGTTTGTGGCAGGTCTGAATGACCAACCGGGAATAGGCATCCATGAATGGAGATGCCATGGTCACTTGGTCGCGGTTCGGTACAATGAAATCGGGGTGATTGCGGAAACGCTTGATGTAGCTGAAGATGTAGTCCCAGCGGCCACAGTTGAGTCCAGCGCTATGGTCTTTCAGCTCCCAAAGGATCTCGTTCAGCTCGAAAGTGGCGAGGATGGTCTCGATGAGAACGGTCGCTTT
>JBFYQB010000295.1:0-2519 GCA_041302955.1 Flavobacteriales bacterium | reverse complement strand
GTGAGGAATACACCCTCAACCTCATCGACACTCCCGGCCACGTGGATTTCAGCTATGAGGTGAGCCGTGCCATCGCGGCCTGCGAAGGCGCCCTGCTCATTGTGGATGCCGCACAGGGCATTCAGGCCCAGACCATCAGCAACCTCTACCTTGCCTTGGAGCACGACCTCGAGATCATCCCCGTGATGAACAAGATCGACCTGCCAAGTGCAGAGCCCGAGGCCGTTGCCGAGCAGATCATGGAGCTCATTGGCTGCAAGCGCGATGATATCATCTCCGCCAGCGCAAAGACCGGGCTTGGCGTGCACGACATCCTCCATGCCATCGTGGCCCGTGTGCCCGCCCCTGTTGGCGACCCCGATGCCCCGCTTCAGGCCCTGATCTTCGACTCGGTGTTCAATCCCTTCCGCGGCATCATCGCCTATTTCCGGGTGATGAACGGCAAGATGAAGAAAGGCGAGGCCGTCAAGTTCGTGGCCACCGAGAAGGAATATCACGCGGACGAGATCGGTATCCTCAAGCTGAAAGGTGAGCCCCGCACCGAACTGAGTGCAGGCAACGTGGGCTACATCATCAGCGGCATCAAGACCGCCAAAGAGGTGAAGGTGGGTGACACCATCACCAGCGTCTTGCGCCCATGCACCGACTACATCCATGGTTTCGAGGATGTGAAGCCGATGGTGTTCGCAGGCATCTATCCCGTGGACACGGACGAGTATGAGGAACTGCGGGCCTCCATGGAGAAGCTGCAACTGAACGATGCCTCGCTCACCTTCGAGCCCGAGTCGTCAGCGGCCTTGGGCTTCGGTTTCCGCTGCGGTTTCCTTGGCATGTTGCACATGGAGATCATTCAGGAGCGATTGGAGCGCGAGTTCGATATGACGGTGATCACCACCGTGCCCAACGTGAGCTACTATGCCTACACCAAGAAAGGCGACAAGTTGCTGGTGAACAACCCCAGCGACCTTCCCGACCCAAGCCGCCTCGACTATGTGGAGGAGCCTTACATCGCTGCGCAGATCATCACCAAGTCCGACTTCGTTGGATCGATCATGAACCTCGCCATCGAGAAGCGCGGCATCCTCAAGAATCAGGTCTATCTCACGCAGGACCGCGTGGAGTTGCAGTTCGACATGCCCCTTGGCGAGATCGTATTCGACTTCTACGACAAGCTCAAGACCATCTCCAAAGGCTACGCTTCCTTCGACTATCAGCCCCTGGACTATCGCCAGTCCAAATTGGTGAAGATGGACATCCTACTCAATGGCGATCAGGTGGATGCCCTCTCGGCCCTGATCCATTTCGACAATGCGCAGAACCTTGGCAAGAAGATATGCGCTAAGCTGCGCGAACTCATCCCGCGCCAGCAGTTCGACATCGCCATTCAGGCCGCCATCGGTGCCAAGATCATCAGCCGCGAAACCGTGAAGGCCGTGCGTAAGGACGTTACCGCCAAGTGCTATGGTGGTGATATCAGCCGTAAGCGCAAGCTCCTCGAAAAGCAGAAAGAGGGCAAGAAGCGTATGCGTCAGGTAGGCAACGTGGAAGTGCCTCAGAGTGCGTTCATGGCAGTGCTCAAGCTCGACTGACCTGTCATGGACAGCCTTACCCAGATCGTGCTCGGTGCCGCAGTGGGCGAAGCCTGTCTGGGGCGAAAAGTAGGCAACAAGGCTCTCCTCTGGGGCGGCATTGCAGGCACAATCCCCGATCTGGATGTGTTCTTCTCCTTTGGCGACCCCATACGCGAGATCGTGGTCCACCGGGGTTTCTCGCATTCCATCCTCTTTGCTGTGCTCATAGCCCCCACGTTGGGCTGGCTGGTGCATCGATTCTACCAATGGCGCAAAAAGGAAGAGGCGACATTCCGTCAATGGTCATGGTTGTTCTTCTGGGCAGTGTTCACCCATCCCCTGCTCGACTGCCTCACCACCTATGGCACGCAGCTCTTCTATCCGTTCACCGATTATCGGGTGAGCATCTCGAGCGTCTTCGTGGTCGATCTCTTTTATACGCTCCCCTTCCTCATCCTCACCTTCGCAGGAGCCTTCTTTGCACGCCAATCCTACCTGCGCAGCAACCTCAATCGCATCGGGCTTGCGCTTAGCACCCTCTATCTCATCATCGGCTTTACCAACAAGAACATTGCGGAATCGCATTTCGAGGCCGACCTGAAAGAGCGTTCTGTCACCTACGAACGCTCCATGAGCGGCCCTACTCCTTTCAACATCCTGTTGTGGTATGGCGTATATGAGACCAAGGAGGATTTCCGTATCGGCTACTGGTCACTGTTGGACAGCCCAGGCCCCATTCACTGGGATGCTTTCGGAAAGCAGCACGACCTTCTCGTCCCTTATGCCAATGAATATGGTGTGGATAGACTAAAGTGGTTCAGCGATGGTTTTTACCTCGTCCGGAAAAGTGAGGACGAACTGCGCTTCTATAATCTGAAATTCGGCAGAAGCAGTTTTGGAGATAGCACTGTTAACAATGCCTTTCCATTCCACTTCAAGATAAAGCCC
>JBFYQB010000294.1:0-7225 GCA_041302955.1 Flavobacteriales bacterium | reverse complement strand
GCATAGGGGTGTATGTATATATTATGAAGGACGCTGCCGTACCCGTCATTGTGCTTTTCCTTTTGCTATATGTTCTTTTCACGGGATTCGAGCTGGTAAGTCTACTTCCAAAAGTTCAGCAAAACGGAAGTTCAGACCCACAGAAAAAGGCTTGAAAATTTCCCGACCATCAGGGTTGTTTTTCAGGTTTTGTTTTCCCTATGTTTGCAGCCGAAAATTCGAGCGGTGGAAACACCCCTACTTGGAGATGCTGAAACATAGAACTGACAAGGCTTTCAGAGCCATTTTTCTTCTCCTTGCCACCTTCATTCTAACGCAAGGTAGCGCATTGGCTTCAGATGATTCTGGCGCTGAGTTCAATGCTGGCGACATGATCATGCACCACGTGATGGACGCGCATGACATCCATTTTCTTTCTGTTGGAGACCATCACTTAACCATTCCACTTCCAATAATTATTTGGAGCAACGAAGATGGGCTCAGCATTTTCTCATCTTCAAATTTCCATCATGGACATGCAGCCTACAATAGGTACGCAATTGACCACGGGCACATTGTGCGTTTAAGTGCATACAACCCGTTGGCACTATCAGAAGAACTGAATCTTACAGAAGCTAAGGCCCTTGGATATTCGGAGGAGAGCTGGCAGGGCTTTTTCAACGGTCGTCCTTCTGGCTTTATCGACCTGTCACTTACCAAGACCGCTGCGGGCGTATTGCTCACCGTGGTATTGATGTTCATCATCTTTATCAGCATTGCCAAAGCCTACAAGCGCAGCCCGAACGAAGCTCCGAAAGGATTGCAATCGTTGATGGAGCCTATCATCCTGTTTGTGCGCGATGAGATCGCCAAGCCGTCCATTGGTCACAAGTATGAGGTGTTCCTTCCTTTCTTGCTCACTATATTCTTTTTTATCTGGATCGCCAACGTGTTGGGACTTATTCCATTCATCGGTGGGTTTAACGTGACGGGTAACATAGCGGTAACGCTTGTGCTTGCTTTGTTCACGTTCATTCTTACCACGGTGAAGGGTAATAAGAACTACTGGGCGCACATTTTCGCCACTCCGGGTGTGCCCGTTTGGTTACTTCCGTTGATGGTGCCGATCGAGATCATGGGCATGTTCACCAAGCCTGTGGTACTTTGCCTTCGTTTGTTTGCAAACATCACTGCCGGACACATCATCATTCTTTCGTTCATGAGCCTCATCTTCATCTTCGCAGCGAAATATGGTGCAACTGCTGGCTTTGGAGTTTCAATTGTTTCGGTGGCTTTCGGCATCTTCATGAATACCATGGAGATTCTGGTGGCATTCCTTCAAGCGTACGTATTCACATTGCTCTCTGCACTCTACCTCGGTTCGGCAGTAGAGGAACATCATCATTGACATGCTTTGAGCGGCTATTGTGGTCGGCTCATCAATCCCAAATCATCAATCAATAATTACTAACCTCAATTCAATCAAAACAATGGAAATGCTTTCAATTCTTCTTGATGTGGCCTACGCCTATGCTGGCGCGGGTATCGGTGCAGGTATCGCTGTTATCGGTGCTGGTCTTGGTATCGGTCGTATCGGTGGTACTGCTTTGGAGTCAATGGCACGTCAGCCAGAGGCTATCGGTGATATCCGTGCCAACATGATCGTTGCTGCTGCACTTGTTGAAGGTGCTGCATTCTTCGGCATCATTGTATGCCTGTTGGTAGTACTGAAGTAATTCGTAAATGAGGAAAGCCCCACCCCTGACGGTTGGTCAGGGGTGAGGGGGCTTCTTCAGGTAATTGTTGATTGATTCGATTTCTGATTTTTTTCACAGTCATTAAAGCATAAAAAATGGGATTGGTTACCCCCGGCATTGGCCTCATCATTTGGATGACCATTGCATTTCTGATTGTTTGGGTAGGACTTGGCAAGCTTGCTTGGCCGGCCATCATGAAGACCATCAAAGAGCGTGAGGAAAGCATCACCAATGCACTCCGTTCGGCCGAAGAGGCTCGCAAAGAGATGGCCAAACTCCAATCTGATAACGAGCGCATTCTGAAAGAAGCATACGCCCAGCGCGATGCTATCATGAAAGAGGCAAAGGAGATCAAGGACAAGATTGTTGCCGAGGCAAAAGACAAGGCACAAGCTGAGGCCGATCACATTGTAGCATCTGCCCGCGAGAGCATTGCCACAGAAAAGGCTGCTGCCATGAACGAGATAAAGAGCCACGTTGCTGCCCTTTCTATCGACATTGCTGAGAAAGTGTTGAAATCTGAGCTTTCGGATGCAACCCGCCAGAACAAACTGGTGAGTGACCTATTGAGCGACATCAAGTTGAACTGAAATGCAGGACACTAAGGTCGCCATACGCTATGCCAAGTCGCTTCTTGGCCTTGTTGCCGAGAAAGGCAACTTAGAAGAGGCGCATCGTGACATGGCCTTGATACATGAGGCAGTAAGCGGAAGCCGCGAATTGCGCCTGATGCTGAACAGCCCAGTCATCAATGCCGACCGCAAACTGGCGGTGTTGAACGCTATTTTCGGTAAAGACCTGAGTGAAGTTTCTCGTTTGTTCCTGCAACTCCTCACCAAGAATGGAAGGGAGGACGCATTGGGCGACATCGCGCAGAGTTTCATTGCACAGTACAAGGAGCTGAAAGGTATCACGGTTGCCAAGGTGGTTTCGGCCACGGTGCTGACGGACGACCTGAAGCAGCGCATCCTTGCCATTGTTTCAAAAGAAGTAGGTGGAACCGTAGAATTGGAAGTGAGTGTGAACCCTGAGCTTATCGGTGGTTTTGTGCTTTCGATCGGTGACAAGCAATTGGATGCAAGTATTCTGAGCAAGGTGAATGCCTTGCGTCAAGAATTCGGTTCCAGCAGTTTTGTAAGTAAATTATAAGGTTCGGCAGTTAGCAAGATCATTGCAACGGTCGATTCCAAAGTATCAAACGATAGAACAACAGTAAGTATGGCTAACATCAAACCAGCAGAGATTTCTGCAATACTCCGCGAACAACTTTCGGGAGTGAAGACAGAGGCAGAATTACAGGAAGTGGGCAGCGTGCTGCAAGTAGGTGATGGTATTGCCCGCATCTACGGCCTTTCGAACGTGCAAGCGGGTGAGCTTATCGAGTTTGAAGGTGGCACGCGCGGCATCGTTCTTAACCTTGAGGAAGACAACGTTGGTGCGGTATTGCTTGGCTCTTCAAGCGGCATCAAAGAGGGTTCTACCGCTAAGCGTTCTGGTCAGATCGCGTCTATCAAAGTAGGCGAGGGCATGTTGGGTCGTGTTGTGAACACGCTTGGCGAGCCGATAGATGGCAAAGGCCCATTGACGGGCGAGCTGTATGAAATGCCATTGGAGCGTAAAGCACCGGGCGTTATCTTCCGTCAGCCTGTAAACGAGCCACTTCAAACGGGTATCAAAGCGATCGATGCGATGATCCCGATCGGTCGTGGTCAGCGCGAACTGGTGATCGGTGACCGTCAGACAGGCAAAACGGCTGTTTGTATCGACACCATCATCAACCAGAAGGAGTTCTACGAGGCAGGTAAGCCCGTATTCTGCATCTATGTGGCCATCGGACAGAAAGGCTCTACAGTTGCAGGTATCGTTAAGACCTTGGAGGATGCAGGTGCAATGGCCTACACGGTTGTTGTGGCTGCTACGGCTTCTGATCCTGCTCCATTGCAGTTCTACGCTCCGTTCTCTGGTGCTGCCATTGGCGAGTTCTTCCGCGACACCGGTCGTCCAGCATTGATCATCTATGACGATTTGTCGAAACAGGCGGTGGCCTACCGTGAGGTGTCGCTGTTGTTACGCAGACCTCCGGGACGTGAGGCATATCCTGGTGACGTGTTCTACCTGCACAGCCGTCTACTGGAGCGTGCCGCGAAGGTCATTGCTGACGATAGCGTGGCCAAGAACATGAACGACCTTCCTGCTTCGCTGAAGCATTTGGTGAAGGGCGGTGGTTCGCTTACTGCACTTCCTATCATTGAGACACAAGCGGGTGACGTATCTGCTTACATCCCGACCAACGTTATTTCCATTACGGACGGTCAGATCTTCCTCGAATCTAATCTTTTCAACTCAGGTGTTCGTCCTGCTATCAACGTAGGTATCTCGGTATCGCGTGTTGGTGGTTCAGCACAGATCAAATCGATGAAGAAGGTGGCCGGCACATTGAAACTGGACCAGGCACAGTATCGCGAACTGGAGGCCTTCTCCAAATTCGGTTCTGACCTTGATGCTGCCACGAAGAACGTTCTTGAGAAAGGTAAGCGTAACGTGGAGATCTTGAAGCAAGGACAGTACGCTCCTGTTTCTGTAGAGAAGCAAGTTGCCATCCTTTACCTTGGTACCAAGGGTCTTTTGACCAGAGTGCCTGTGAACAAGGTGCGTGCTTTCGAAACAGAATACCTCGACTACTTGGATGCTAAGCATCGCGATACGCTTGACCAGATCAAGGCGGGCAAGATCGATGAAAGCATCACCTCCGTGTTGGAGAAGGTGGCAAAGGAGCTTACAGCTAAATATTGATCACCTGATCGTCAAACGGCAATCATCAAATCGACTTGAATGGGCGGTCTTAAGGAAGTAAGGGAACGTATCACCTCGGTATCATCTACACGGCAGATAACTTCTGCCATGAAAATGGTTTCTGCAGCCAAGCTGCGCAGAGCACAGGATGCTATCACCCGGATGCGCCCATATGCGTCCAAGTTGAAGGAGATCCTTGAGAATCTGAGCGCTACAGTCGACCTATCGGAAGGTGGTCTGTATGCTACAGAGCGCGAAGTGAAGACCGTGCTGTTGGTGGCCATTTCGTCCAATCGTGGGTTGTGCGGAGGTTTCAACGCCAACATCAGCAAAGCAATCCTGAAAGCCATTGCAACCGATTTCGCGGGCAAAGAGGTGAAGATTCTTGCCATTGGTAAGAAATCAGGAGAGTTCTTGAAGCGTAGAGGCTTTGATGTTGTGGAATACAACAACGAGGTGTTTGACAACCTGAACTTCGATGGAATTGCCCCGATCGCAGAGCGCATCATGCAAACGTTTGCAGACGGCACGTATGACCGCGTGGAAATCTTCTACAATCAGTTTGTGAATGCTGCCAGTCAGGTGACCACGCGTGAGCAGTTCCTTCCGGTAGCGCCACCACAGAACACAGCGAACGCCAGTGCTGATTACATTTTTGAGCCTGCTAAAGAAGAGATTGTGCTCGACCTTATTCCACGCTCGCTGAAGACACAGCTTTACAAAGGTGTGTTGGACAGCTTGGCCTCTGAGCACGGTGCGCGTATGACCGCCATGCACAAGGCCACAGACAACGCCACAGAGATGCTGAAGCAGCTGAAGCTCACGTACAACAAGGCGCGTCAGGCATCCATTACCAACGAGATTTTGGAGATCGTGGGTGGAGCAGCAGCCTTGGAGAAAGGCTAACCCAAAAAGATTTCGGTAAAAACAAAAAGGCCCAATGCATATGTGCATTGGGCCTTTTCTTTTGGGCTAACTCAATTTCAGTCGTTCACCAATGAGATATCGAACTGAACCAAATCAATGAACTCTTGAACGCGGTCGTCTATTTCCTGTTGGGTGAGATTCTGAAGACGTTCAGTACCAAATTTCTCGACACAAAAAGATGCCATTGCAGAACCGAAAATTATGGCCCTCTTCATATTCTCAAAAGATACGTCTCGGGTACTTGCCAGATATCCAACAAAACCACCCGCAAAGCTGTCTCCAGCTCCTGTTGGATCAAACACCTCATCTAACGGAAGTGCAGGAGCGAAGAATACACTAGTATCATTGAATAATAAGGCACCATGTTCGCCTTTCTTCACAATCAGATACTTAGGCCCCATTTTTAAGATCTTCTGAGCCGCCTTCACTAAAGTATACTCGCCTGACAATTGACGCGCCTCTTCATCATTAATAGTCAATACATCAACGCGTGCTATGGTGGACTTCAGCTCTTCTAAAGCAATGTCCATCCAAAAATTCATGGTGTCCATGATGATAAGTTTCGGACGAGATGACATCTGATCGATAACCGATTGCTGAATGGCAGGAGTCAAGTTGCCTAACATAAGGAAATCACAATTCTTATAATGCTCGGGCACTACAGGATTAAAATCCGCTAGAACATTGAGTTCAGTAGCCAACGTATCTCTGCTGTTCATGTCATTGTGATACCGACCACTCCAAAAGAATGTTTTTTCACCCTTCTTTATCTGAATTCCAGCTATGTCAGCACCATGCCTCACAAGGTTATCCAATGCATCCTGGGGAAAATCATCGCCCACCACTGACACCATATTCACAGGTTTATTGAAATAGGAAGCCGCCAAGGCTATATAGGTGGCTGCACCTCCAACGATTTTGTCTGTTTTGCCAAATGGTGTTTCGATGGCATCAAATGCAACTGTGCCAACGGTAAGAATACTGCTCATGTTCTGATTCTGATGTTGATTTAGAGAAGCCGCAAATGTATCGGTATTTGGGGCATCATTTTTTTTCAAAATCGTATTGCGTAATCTGAAACAGGCGTTTACATTTGCAGCCCCAAATTCCTCCTTAGCTCAGCTGGTTAGAGCATCTGACTGTTAATCAGAGGGTCCTTGGTTCGAGCCCAAGAGGGGGAGCTTTGGAAGCCCCGATCGCGAAAGTGGTCGGGGCTTTGTTTTTGGTCTATTTTAAGAATCTGTCAACAGACCAAAGCCCTGGTCCCTTAAGCATCAAAGTCGCATAGGGAAAGAGATATAGCAGGCCGAACTCTTGTTTTGAAAACGGATCATCTGCATGAACTACGAATACCGCAACCACCATTGTGACAATAAGTGGCACTAATGCAAGTCTGGTAAAGAGGCCGATTGACACGAAAATTCCACATATCAGTTCGGCAAATACCGTTAACAACAGCGAGGGAAATTCACCGATACCGATCGGATCACCAAAGCCAAAATCGCCAGCAAGCACTTTTTCAGCTTTCGGCCAACCATGTGCATAGGCCATAAGTCCTCCACTAGAGATGCGTAGCAATAGAAGCGCTAGGTCAGGAGCAACAGGACGGATGTGATACAGATACTTTTTCATTTTGTGAGAATCTTATTTACTGTTGTGATGATCGTTTGTGTTTCCAACTGTTCCATGCATTTGAAATGGCCTTTCGGGCATTTGGAAAAACCAATTTTACTGCACGGTCTGCATGAAAGACCTTTCTGCTCCAGTAT
>JBFYQB010000293.1:0-6606 GCA_041302955.1 Flavobacteriales bacterium | reverse complement strand
CATACGGGCCTCGTTTGCCCACTCCGCTGCCTGTCTCGTCATTGCGAGGAACGAAGCGATCTATAATGTTTCCCCCACCAGACATTCCCTCCAGCCCATTAAACGCTGAGGTAAGCTGCCCACCCAAACATCAATTGTTACAGTTCTGTCATTATTTTAGGCATTACTTAGGAAAGGTCTTACATAATTCGCACCTTTATCGATGGAACTTGGAAATGAAACTGGAATTTACTTATGCGAACCCCCGCAAAAATTGCCGGAGCATACCTGATATTCGGTCTGGCATGGATACTTGTCACCGATAGCATCCTCTATCATTTTGAAGGACAGTTGCCGCTGACCATCATGCAGTTGGCCCAGTTCAAGGGCTACCTCTTTGTGGTGCTCTCGGCCCTTTTGGTCTTTGTGCTGGTCAACTACGGACAGAAGGCACAGGCCCGTTCGCTCGAGCTTGCCAAGTCGGTGATGGAACGCCTGCCCCTTGGCATTGCGGTGCATGATATGGCCACCACCAAGGCGATATTCGTCAACAGGCAGTTCTCTAACGACTACGGATGGCCGTTGGAAGACCTGACCGATGTGGACGCGTTCTTCACCAAGGTCTATCCCGATGAGGCCTACCGCAATCGGATGCGCGACCGAGTGACGCGGGATGTTGCCAGTGGGGATCCAAGCCGCATGCAATGGGACGATGTGATGATAACCACCTACACGGGCGAGAACCGCTACGTGGACGCGCAGAATGTGGTGCTGGCCGAACATGGCCTGATGATATCCACCGTGCGCGATGTTACGGGCCGCAAGCAGTTGGAACAGGGCATACGCAAGCTGTCGCGCGCAGTGGAGCAGAGCCCGGCATCGGTGATGATCACCGACCTGGACGGCAATATCCGCTATGTGAATCCCAAGTTTGAGGCCGCTACCGGCTACACCAGCGCAGAGGTGGTGGGCCGCAATCCGCGCTTTCTCAAATCGGGCCATACGTCACACAATGAGTATGCAGGCCTGTGGCAGACCATCAGCAAGGGCGAGACATGGACCGGAGAATTGCAGAACAGGCGCAAGGACGGCACCGTGTTCTGGGAGCGGGCCTCCATCGGGGCGTTGTTCAACGAGAATGGGGAGATCATGGAATACCTGGCCGTGAAGGAGGACATCACCGAGCTGAAGGAGGCATTGGACACCTTGGAGCAGCGCGTGATGGAACGCACCCATTCGCTGCATGAGGCCAAAGATGCACTCACCACCTCCAACCAGGAGCTCATGGAGAGCATCCGCTATGCGCAGCGCATACAGATGGCCATACTGCCGTCCGAAAAGGAGCTCAAGGATGCCATGACCCAGTGTTTCATCCTATTTGAGCCCCGCAACATCGTCTCTGGCGATTTCTACTGGTGCCACGACACGGGCAAGCGCGCATATCTGGCCATGGGCGATTGCACGGGCCATGGTGTGCCCGGGGCGCTGCTCAGCGTCATCGGCATGGAACTGCTGGACAAGATCGTCATCGAATCGGGCATCAGCCAACCGGGCAAGGTGCTTGAAGGATTGGACACAGCCGTGCAGCGCCTGCTGAAACGCCACGAAATGGATGTGGTGATGAATGACGGCATGGACATCGCCTTCGTCTGCTTCGACCACGAGGACAGTACGCTGCACTACGCCAACGCCCAATCGTTCGGACTGTTGGTGAGCAAGGGTGTCTGCACCGAGCTCGAACCCCAGAAACTGAGCATCGGTGGTCATGCGTCCCAGGCGGACAAGGTATTCGTCACCCGCCAACTGCCCTTTGCCAAAGGCGATCGCCTGTATCTGTTCTCGGATGGCTATTGCGACCAGTTCGGTGGGCCGCACGGCAAGAAATTCATGCGCAAGAATCTCCGTTCGCGCATCATGGAGCTGCAAGGCCAGTCCATGCACCAGCAGCGGGAGGCCCTCCGGCAATCCTATTTGGACTGGATGGGCAGTGAGTTTCAGGTGGACGATGTGACCGTCATCGGCATCGAGCGCTGATAGGCGCAGCGGGCTGCTCATTGCTGTATGCGGCAGGGCAATGCAGGGTGGTCGCTCCTATGACAACCTTTTTTTCTTTCTGGCGGTATAAGAGGGGTGTCAAACCTTTAAAACCGAACACCATGAGAAGAAAAGAAGCTTCAATGAAACAGGTTAATGTGTCGTGGATACTGTCATCGTTGGTGATGTTGAGCCTCACCGCAGGGCTGAATGCCTTGGAGGTGATCGATATTCCGTTCGGTGTGCGGTCCAGCATCGGGCTGCCCACGGTGCTCTACATCACAGGTCTTTTCGGTGCCAACTTCCTGATGCATCTCACTTTCTACTACGGTGGATTTGTGAATGCACCGCTGAAGCGTGGCCTGTCACTCGGAGTGATGTTCGGTGTGCTGTTCTTTTTGGCCAACGTACTGTTCACCACCACCTACGACCTGACCCACGAGAGCATGTCGGTGCTGGTGGTAGGGCTTGCAGCCAAACTGGCCGAATACACCATTGGTGGTGTGGCCATGTCGGTGCTCAGCGTTACCCGCGTGCATCAGTGGGGGTTCCTCCGCTACGTCTGATAGGGCAGTAGCGTGCGTGGTACCAACGTGCTTTGCAGGCATGCCTGAATGGTCATGCCTGTAAGGCTGTGAATGGGGTGTGCTTACGTATGTCTTACAGCTCTGAAATCTGGTCGGAACGGACCTAACTGAAAGGTGCACCCATGGGCAGCACCTTCACCTTGCGTTTGGCGATGTTGAAACGGTCGCTGTTGGCAAGCACATGTGTTTTCAGGTTGGTGAGCGTCATGGGCGTGCCGGGCTCCAATATCTTCTCGTTGTTGTGCTTCAGCTTTTTAGGGTCGAAGATGACGATCATGCCCGATCCGATCACCTCAAACTCGTTGCCGTTCTTGATGACAAGGCCCGTATCCTCGGCCAATCCAACGCCTATCAGCTCCGGAAACTTGGCCACCGCTTCGGCCAGACGCCCAAAACGGCCCCGCCTGATGAAATGCGAATCGATGATGAGACCGGGTGTGAATCCCATGCCAGTGCTCATGCCCACAGCCCCTTTGAAGAACGCCTCAGAGCTGCTGCCACCCGTTATCATCTCTTGCGACATGCACATGGCACCTGCGCTGGTGCCGGCTATCACCAGGTCGTCATCGTGATAGCGCTCTATGAGAATGTTGTGCAGCTCGGTGCCACCGATGAACTTCGTGATCTTGCTCTGATCGCCTCCGGTGAACATCACGCAATCGGCCTTGCGGACAAGCTCCAGATACTTTGGTTCATCGCTCTGCTCGCGCTTGCGGATGTCCACGATATGCACATCCGTGCAGCCCAACGTGGCAAATGCCGTGCGGTAATTGTCGCTCACCTCATCCGGTATGCTCGATGCAGTGGGTATCACTACGATGCAGGCATCCTTGCCGCCACTCTCTTTCACCACCCGCGACAGGATGCCACTGGTGATATACTCCAAGGTATAGATCTCGGAGGTCTCGATGCCCTTGTCCTCGTTGCCACCAATGGGGATCAATGTGCCTTTTATCTTCATTCCATGTTAAGCTTGTGGGGCAATGGTACGAAAATACTGATGCGGGAATGAGGCGATCTCCAGCCTTTGCTCCATACACTATCAACAGTCCAAAGGGCATGAGAAATGGATGTTCCGGTGCCGAAACCGATGTGTTTTCACTGTTGTGCATAGGGTGTTGATGAGGTGCTGTGCACGCTGAATGATGGTCAACGCCCGATCGCCTAATTTCGCTGCCCGCCTCAAGGCGCAATAAAAGCAGATACCATGGGGAAATTGTCCCACCGCATAAATGCCCTCAGCGAGTCTCAGACCATCGCCATGGCCCGCAGAAGCCGCGAATTGCAGGCGCAGGGCATCGATATCATTTCATTGAGCCTGGGTGAGCCCGACCTCAACGTGGCCGAACATGTGAAAGCCGCAGGCAAGCAGGCCATAGACGACAACTTCAGCCACTATCCGCCTGTGGCAGGTTATCCCGAACTGCGCAAGGCCATCTCCAAGAAGTTCAAGGAGCAGAACGGATTGGACTACACGCCCGAGCAGATCATTGTGAGCACAGGCGCCAAGCAATCGCTGGCCAATGTGGTGCTCAGTCTGGTGGACCCCGAGGACGAGGTGGTCATCCTCGGTCCATACTGGGTGAGCTATCTCGAACTGGTGAAACTGGCCGAGGGCAAGCCCGTTATCGTCAATGCCGACATCACCACCGATTTCAAGGTGACGCCCACGCAACTCGACAACGCGATAACGGCCGACACACGCCTCATCATGTTCAGTTCTCCGAGCAATCCTACCGGGTCGTTCTACACCAAGGACGAGCTGGCCGCCTTTGCGAAGGTCATAGCCCGCTATCCGAACATCACTGTGGTGTCGGACGAGATCTATGAGCACATCATCTTTGATGGCAAGCATGAGAGCATCGCCCAGTTTCCAGAGATATACGAGCAGGTGGTCACGGTGAATGGGGTGTCAAAAGCCTATGCCATGACCGGTTATCGCATCGGCTATATCGGTGCCCCGCTGTGGATAGCCAAAGCGTGCGACAAGATGCAGGGTCAGTTCACATCGGCCGCAAGCAGCATCGCGCAGCAGGCCACCATTGCCGCCTTGGCCACACCGCAGAAAGACCTCGATGCCATGCGCGACCTCTTCAAAGGCCGCAGGGATATGGTCGTAGAGCTCTTCAGCCGTATAGAAGGGTTTAAGACCAACGTGCCGGGCGGAGCGTTCTATCTCTTTCCCGAGGTGTCGTCCCTGTTCGGTCATTCCTTCAATGGCCATCATGTGAACGATGCCAACGACCTGTGCATGTATTTCCTCAACGAATGCCACGTGGCCATGGTACCAGGTGATGCCTTCGGTGCTCCCGAATACATCCGCCTCAGCTATGCCACGTCAGATGACAACCTCAAAGAAGCTGCCCGCAGAGTAAGAGTGGGTGTAGAGAAGTTGTTGCACCACGGCAGTTAATAGCATGTCCAGCGCACCGCGATGCGCTCACCGTTGCGGTCGAATGCCCATAGCACGTAGCTGCCCGCGCCAAGTGGGGGCAGGGGTAGGTGTGCCGCTGTTGATGGCTGTTGCCAAACGGTGCGACCGGTCATGTCCATAGCGGTGATGATGGTGCCCACAGGCAGGCCATGCGCTGTCAGTAAGCCGTCCTTTATCCGTAGCACAGCAGGCGGTCGAGTAGGGGCGATGCCCACTTCCACGGCACCTGCCAAGCAATCAGGCCCATCCCATATCTGTGTGGTTGCACCCGATGTGCAGTTGTCGCACAGCACGCCTTTCAAGAAGCAGCTCGCCTTGGCAATGACGGCATTGGCAGGGTAGGAGCAGTGCAGTATTTCGCCAAAACCATTGACCACGGTGTTCATCTGCGCGCATTGGCCATTGGCGGTAAGTGAAGTGTAAATGCTGTTGGAACCGAACCCACCGAACATGCAATTGAGAAACTGGCCATAGCCATAGGGCACCACGATGTCCTGATTGTCATGAAAACCGATGACAGGCACAGGGTCTGCAAGTTGTTCGGTCAGTCCTACGGCCCCGCAGTTGTTCACCACACCTTTGATGGTGTATGTGGTGGTGAGGGCATTGCCGGTGGTGTCGAGCAGGCCTACTTGTACCTCGCATTGCGGACACCATGCACTGGCTTCTGTCTGATCCCAGAATGCGGCATGCACCGCGGTGATGGCCCCTGCGCTGGTGCCCATGGTGAAGATATGGTCGGCATCGATGCCCAAACTCTCCGCATGATGCACCAGATGGCGCAGCGCGGCCCGAGCATCCTGCACGGCACGGTACATCGCTATGCGCAGATTGCCCGAGAGTCCTTGGCAGAAGGTGCAGGCGCCCAGCAGGTCGGTGGCTTGGCAGCCCCATCCCAAGCGGTAGCTGATGGTGGCGGTCACAAATCCCCTGCGGGCCATCCCCATGGCCATGTAGGCCATCTCGTTCCTGTTGCCTGCCATGAATGCACCACCATGTACCAGGACGATGAGCGGCCGTTCGGCAACAGGGTCCAAGGATGGGTCGGGCATGTAGATGTCCATGCGTAGCGAATCGACCTGCGTGCCGGGCCAGCGCACCGAAGTGGCAAAATGCACATCGGTCTGCAGGACGATCTGCGCACTGTCGAACAGTGCCACCTGTGCATAGCGGTCGGCAAGGCAATGACTGCTTTGGGCCATCGAGGTCAGTGCTGTTGCCAAAAATGGCAGTAGCATCACAAAGCGCTTCATCTGTTCTGAGAAGGTAATAGCGAGCATGGCGGGGCTGTTGAACACGAAGTAATGGAATTATACCTTTGGTGGGTTCAGTATGTTCATCCCGTTTGACATTCATAAGCCCAACCCCATGAAAAAGACCCATTCCTTGCTGCTTGCCGCAGTCTTGCTTTTCACCTTTCAGTCATGCACCGATGAGGCCACCATCGCGCAGTTGCTTACCGATGGCGATTGGCAGCTCTCCACCTTGACCATCGATCCGCCTGTGGTGGTGGACGGAGTGGTCATTACCAACTACTATGGCCAGATGTATGAATATGACAAGGACAACATC
>JBFYQB010000292.1:0-2952 GCA_041302955.1 Flavobacteriales bacterium | reverse complement strand
GGTTGTGATAGGCGGCCGCCTTCTGCTTCTTGTCCTCGGTAAGAGCTGGCAACTGACCGAAAGCCGCTGCCGCCTCTTCGTAGCGTTGCTGCTTGAACATCGCATCGCCAAGGTTGAATTTGGAGATGAACGCATTGCCCTTTTCCGTCTCGGCCTTGCGATAGCGCACTTCGGCCTCACTAAATTCACCCTTTTCGTATAGCTTATTCCCTTCGGTGATGAGGTCGTTGCCCTTCTGGGCGAAAGCCGTAAGACCAAAAAGAAATAGAGCAATGACAGTAATTAGCGAATATGCGAATGCTCCTGCTTTCGTCCATTCGCTTATTCGCTTATTCGCTAATTCGCTAATTCTCTTCCCGCTCATTTCTTAAACAGATTGAAATCAGTGAACACCCTTCTTTTTCTGCTCGGAAGCAGGAATTCCAGCAGCAACAAGGCCAGTGCAATGGCGAGGAAATACTGAAACCGGTCCTCATAGCTGGTGAACATCTTGCTGCCGAACTCCTCGCGCTTCATGCCCTCCAGATTGTCCATCAGTTCATTCAGGCCTGTGCGGCTGTTGTTGGCGCGGGCGTAGGTGCCATTGCCCGTGGCGGCCACCTGTTGTAAGGTCACTTCATCGAGCTTAGTGACCACTGTGTTGCCTTCTCTGTCCTTGCGGAAGCCCATCATCTGCCCACGGTTATAGACAGGAATAGGGGTACCGTCCACCGAACCGATGCCGATGGCATGAACTGTTACGCCCTGCTTAACAGCCTCCTCTGCTGCTGCCAACGGGTCATCCTCGTGGCCCTCGCCATCTGATATGACCACGATGTTCTTGCTGCTTTTGGTGTCGGCACTGAACGATGCTGTGGCCAGTTCAATCGCTTTGCCAATGGCGGTGCCTTGCGTGCCCACCATGTCTGTGTCTATGGAACGAAGGAAGAGCTTGGCTGCGCTATGATCCACCGTCAACGGCAATTGGATGTAGGCATCGCCTGCAAAGACCACGATACCGATCTTGTCGTTCTTCAAGCGGTCCACCATGTTGCTGATGGCCTGTTTGGCGCGCTCCAAACGATTGGGCTGCAGGTCTTCGGCCATCATGGAGTTCGACACATCGAGGCAGATCATCAGCTCGAAACCCTGACGTTTCACCTCCTCATATTTCGAACCGACCTGCGGATTTGCTATCCCAATAATGATGCAGCCGATGGCAATGATCTGAAACGCGCGTTTCCATCGTCTGCGCGCTGGTGAATAGAGCGGCATCAGCGCATCGACCACTGAGCCATCGCCCAACTGCGCCAATGCCCGTTTGCGCCAGCGCGCATCCAGCCAGAACAACAGCAACACCAATGGCACCAAGGCCAAGGCATAGAGGGCTATATCGTGAGCAAAACGGAACATCAGAGGTTCAAGGTCGGTTAGCTGATAATACTGCGCAATAGTGTTTGCCGAACTAAGATCTCGCCCAAAAGAAAGAGCAATGCCAACGCAGCGAACGGAAGAAATTCTTCCTTTCGCTTGCGGTATTCGGTCACATCGATCTTGGACTTTTCAAGTTGGTCTATCTCGGCATACACGCTTTCAAGAGCGGCATTGTCGGTGGCGCGGAAGTATTTGCCTCCGGTCATTTCCGCAATCTCTTTGAGCAATGGCTCGTTGATGCGCACTTCCATGTCCTGATAGCGCGTGCGGCCAAAGGGGTCGGTGAACGGAAATGGCGCTGTGCCGCGTGTGCCAACACCGATGGTATAAACGCGCAGGCCAAATTCCTTGGCGATCTCTGCGGCCGTTATCGGAGCGATGGCACCCGCATTGTTGTCGCCATCCGTGAGGAGAATGACCACCTTGCTGATGGCCTCGCTGTCCTTGAGGCGTTGAACGGATGTGGCAAGACCAAGACCGATAGCCGTTCCGTCCTGCAACATGCCGGTCTTCACGTCCTTGAACAGATTGAGCAGGATGCTGTGGTCTGTGGTGAGCGGACATTGCGTAAAGCTCTCGGCAGCAAAGATGACCAGCCCCATGCGGTCGTTGGGACGGCCTTGCATGAAGTTCATGGCCACTTTCTTCGAGGCTTCGAGGCGGTTGGGTTTGAAATCCTCGGCCAGCATGGAGGTGGACACATCGAGACACAGCGTGATGTCGATGCCCTCGGTGGTAACGTCCTGCCAACTACTGCTGCTTTGCGGGCGGGCAAGTGCAACGATGAGCAATGCAACGGCCAGCGTGCGCAACACCACTGGCAAATGCGTAAGCCATGCTGTGCGGGGTGATGCCGCCTTTTTCGCACCCTGAATGCCCGAATAACGCAACTGCGGCATGTTCTTCCTATGCAGGAAAACATGGTATGCCACCATCAATGGCAGCAACACCAGCAGCCAGAGCAGCTCGGGGTTCTTGAAGGCTATGTCAGACAGATTGGGCATTTGGCTTTAGGCCTTGTCGTTATTAGGATCCACCTTCTTTTCCATAGGAATGGTGCGCGTCACAAACTCCTTCGCCACATCCATGCTCCTGTCGTTTTCATCCGCCAATGGCCTGTATTTGGCAAACTTGGCAAGGTCGGCCAGTTGGAGCATGCCTTTGAGGGTTTGCAGCAGTTCGGCCTCCACTCCTGTGATCTGAAGCGAGCGGATCGTCTCGTCTGTCGTCTGCTCCAGCGCCATGATGCCAAAACGGAACTCGATGTATTCACGAACAATATCCGAAAGCTCGATGTAGTATTCCTTGGAACGGTCACTCTGCCAGAGTTTCTTCAGCCGCAATGCTTCCAGTTTCTCCAATGCGATCTCATGGGCAGGACGTGTTGGAACAGGTCGGGCCAAAGGAGCGGCTTTCGGCCTTCTGTGTTTTTTCCAGTAGAGGAATGCCGCGATGAGCAGACCGATGACCACCAGCGCAATAAGGCCGTAGAGCAGATATTTCTTCCAATTGAAAGGCACCTCCATAGGGCCTTTGATG
>JBFYQB010000291.1:0-2893 GCA_041302955.1 Flavobacteriales bacterium | reverse complement strand
ATTCTTCAGGATATTTATTGGCATTCGGCAGTAGACACTTGACATTCGGAGGCAGGTGGTTGCCATTATTTAGGAGGCAGTTGTCATCATTTGACAGGAAGATAGGGGCTGTGGTGAAGCCGGGAGTTACCGTATGGGAGGCACAAGGGTCAGGGCGAGCTGGTGGGCGCTGTGTAAGTTCGTATTGGCCTGTTGCGCAACTTAGAGCGGTGACTGTGCGACCCGAAGCGTCAACTGTGCCACCCGAAGCGGAGACTGTGCGACCCGAAGCGGTGATTGCGCGACCATAAGTTGTAACAAAGAAGGGTTGCATAGAGAAAAGCGAGAAGAAAAGGGGGTGCACGCAGAGATGCAAAGACGCGGAGGATATAGTAGAAAGCAAGCGTGGGTGCTGTGGAGACGTTGCATGCAACGTCTCTACTTTTGCCGCTCCTTTGCACATGGACAGCAACGCTCTTTTGATATATCTGCTTGCGAGCATCATTGCTCTGCTGGCCGTTGCGGTCGGGGTGCTACTATGGCGGATGCGCAAGGCGGCCAAGGCCCAAGCGGCCGCAGAGAACCGCGCCCACGAGCTGCAACAACAGACGGACAACCTGAGACTGGAGTCGATGGAGGCGCGGTTGAACCCGCATCTGTTCAAGAACATCCTCAACTCCATCCAGTCGCACGCCTACCAGACGTATCACTCGCTGGACCGCATGGCGGATGTGCTGGACTACATCCTCTATGAAAGCCGCAACCGCTATGTGACCCCCAAGCAGGAGGTGGAGTTTGCCCTCAGCCTCATCGAGATCAACAAGATAAAGGTGAGCCCGCTGTTCGGGCTGAAGGTGCGGACCAAGCTTAAGGAGGACGAACCGCTCTACACGCAGCGCGTTCTGGCACCGCTGATCAGCATAGACCTTATCGAGAATGCGTTCAAACATGCCGATCTGCAAAGCGCAGACGCGTTTATCAGCATCGTCATCTCGTTTCACGACAGCACCTTCTCCATAACGGTGGCCAACAAGGTATCGGCCCGCACGGGGCTTGCCAAGGAGAAAGGCGGCATCGGTACCGAAACGCTGCAACAACGCCTACGCATCATCTATGGCGACAATTTCAAACTGGAGCGTTTCGTGGAGAACGAAGTGCATACCGCTCATTTAACCATACACCTGCTTGAACACAAGGCTGAGATGCTTGCTGCTCGATGATGAGCTTCCGGGGCTCACGTACCTCAAGATGCTGTGCGAGCAATTGCCAGAACTTGAGGTGGTGAAGGCGTTCAACAGTCCGGAAGTGCTGCTGCGTGAGATGCACGACCTGGAGCACGACCTGCTGATATTGGACATCGCCATGCCGGGCATCAGCGGACTGGACGTGGCCCGACTGGCAGTGGGCAAGCCTGTGATATTCGTGACGGCCCATAGCGACCATGCTGCCGAGGCATTTGACCTCGAAGCTGTGGATTATGTGCGTAAACCTGTGAGCCGCGACCGCTTGCAGAAGGCCGTGCAGCGCGCCATACAGCGCAGCAATACGCGTATTGCACCCCGAAAATTCGTGCAACTGAACACCGACAAGGGACGGATGCTGCTGCACTTCGACCAGTTGTGTCATGTGGCCACATCGGCCATCGACAGCCGCGACAAGGTGGCCCGAATGTGGGATGGGAGCACGGTGACCCTCAAGAACATCACGCTCGGAAAACTGTTGCAACTGTTGCCCAAAGGCCAGTTCTGCCAAGTGAACAAGCAAGAGGTCATCGCCATGAAGGCCGTTCAGGTATATACCCACGACACGGTGACCACCACGGCCTTGCAACCCGATGGTCAGAGCCTGACGCTGACGCTGAGCGATGCCTACCGGGCGGAGTTCATCCGCCAAGTGGTGCTCTGATTTTTTTGGATGCATAATTCTGCCGTGTCATTGCATTTATCTTTCAATACAGTGCAGCCGCATTCGGCCTGCATCTGCGAGGTAGCACCTTTGCGCACGGAAAAGGGAACGGATTCCTGAAGTGTATCCAACGGCATGGGCAAGTATCGCAACGCAGCATTCTATATCGTCACCATCGGTGGTTTTTCGGCACTGCTGTATTGGCTACTTGGCAAAGGCGAAGCGCTTGAGGTGGGCAGAAATATCGTAGTGCTATCGAGCGGTCATAGCCAATGGCAGGAGTTCATCCTCTCCATGCTGCATAACCTGTCGCATCCGTTGGCCATCCTGTTGGCGCAGATCGTCACCATCATCCTCGTGGCGCGGCTGTTCGGGTGGCTGTTCCAAAAGATCGGTCAACCCTCGGTGATAGGCGAGATCATAGCGGGCATTGTTCTGGGGCCATCGCTGGTAGGGCTTTACTTTCCTGAATTCTCAGCTGCGCTGTTCCCTGCGGCCTCGTTGGGAAATCTTCAGTTCCTTAGTCAGATAGGGCTCATTCTCTTCATGTTCGTGGTGGGTATGGAGCTCGACCTGAAGGTGCTGCGCGATAAGGCGCAGGACGCGGTGGTCATCAGCCATGCCAGCATCATCATCCCGTTTGCCCTTGGCGTTACGCTGGCCTATTTCGTCTATGCCTCGTTCGCCCCGATGGGCGTGCAGTTCTCGTCCTTCGCCCTGTTCCTTGGCATCGCGATGAGCATCACGGCATTCCCGGTGCTGGCGCGTATTGTTCAGGAGCGAGGGATGCACCGCACGCGGCTGGGCACAGTCGTCATCACCTGTGCTGCTGCCGATGACATCACCGCGTGGTGCCTCCTTGCAGCGGTCATCGCCATTGTGAAGGCGGGTTCGTTCGTCAGTGCGCTCTATGTCATCGCGTTAGCTGTGGTCTATGTGCTGGTGATGGTAAAGGTGGTGCGGCCGTTCCTCAAGCGCGTTGGCGACCTCCACCAATCGCGCGAGAATC
>JBFYQB010000290.1:0-7631 GCA_041302955.1 Flavobacteriales bacterium | reverse complement strand
GGTTCCGTGCCATCTATCTGGGCGTGTTCTTCAATGTGATGATCATGGCAACGGTGTGCCTCGCTGCCATCAAAATAGGCGGTGTGCTGCTTGGACTGTCGGCCGCAGAGACCCTGCTCATTTCCAGTGTCATAACCGTCATTTACAGCTCCATGGGCGGCCTGCGCGGGGTCCTTTTCACCGATCTTTTCCAGTTTGTCATCGCGCTCATTGGCACCACGGGAGCGGCCATGGTCCTGCTCGACATGCCACAGGTCGGTGGCCTTGATGCACTTATGGCAAGGCCAGAAGTGGCGCGTCTCACGCCTTTCTTCCCAGATTTTTCGCAGACCGAGAACATCATTCCCTTGCTCATTATTCCATTGGCGGTGCAGTGGTGGAGCGTCTGGTATCCTGGTGCCGAACCTGGTGGAGGAGGCTACATTGCTCAGCGCATGCTGGCTGCCAAGAACGAACAGCACGCAATGGGCGCCACCCTGTTCTTCAATGTGGCCCACTATGCCCTGCGGCCTTGGCCTTGGATCATTGTGGCGCTATGCTCGGTGGTGGTCTTTCCTTCACTCGACAGCATTCAGCAGGCCTTCCCTCACATCAGTCCATCGATGGTCAATGACGATCTGGCCTATCCTGCCATGCTCACTTTTCTACCTGCCGGACTGCTAGGTCTGGTCATCGCCTCGCTCATCGCTGCTTTCATGAGCACCATCAGCACCCACCTCAACTGGGGTTCAAGCTATGTGGTCAATGATTTTTACCAGCGTTTTGTGAAGCCCGATGCTTCACAGAAGGAGCTGGTCATGGTAGGCCGCATCAGCACCGTGCTGCTCATGGCGTTTGCAGCGCTATTTGCCCTCGTGCTTACCAATGCCCTGCAAGCGTTCAATATCCTGCTGCAAGTGGGTGCTGGCACAGGCCTCATCTTCATCATGCGTTGGTTCTGGTGGCGTATCAATGCATGGACAGAGATAAGCGGCATGGTCATCTCCTTTCTTGTGGCCATCTTCTTTGAGGTGGTCAACCCTCGGTTTCACATCATTGAGATGGCCTCCTATTGGAATCTGGCGGCCGGTGTGGGCATCACCACCGTGGGCTGGATACTGGTCACATTACTCACATCGCCTGAGAAAGAAAGCGTGCTACGCGATTTCTGCGCCAAGGTCAATCCGTCCATCGGCTGGAAACAATTCCGTACCGCGAATGCTACCACCAGTGGCGATTTCCCTTTGCAGGTGCTGGGCATGTTCATAGGTTGCATTACTGTGTATGCAGCCCTTTTTGCCACTGGCAGTCTTATTTATGGAAATATGACCCTTGGGCTTTCCCTCGCAACTGTTGCGGCTGTGGGCTCAATCGGCATTTTCACCATCTGGAAACGCCTCAACCCTTAGCGCTTCATCATGCTCGAGACCACTCCGCTCGGCAAAGAGCATCTTCCGTCCATCGAAGCCCATGTGCGCGACATGTTCAAGACCATGCCGCCCATATATCGGTTCCACACACTGGAACACACGCTTGCCGTGGTGGATGCGGCACGCATCATTGCCGAGAACGAAGGCCTTGACGAGCACGAGAAATTGATAACCGAGGTAGCAGCGTGGTTTCATGACGTAGGCTACCTGCGCTCCTTGGCCGACCATGAGACACTGAGCGCTTTCCGGTCTCTGCTTTTCCTAAGTCGATTGGGTATCGACATTGTCGACATTGAGCGTATCGAGCAATGCATACTGGTAACCAAGCTTGGCTCTCAACCAAAGAACGACCTGCAACGCGTTTTGTGCGATGCAGACATGTGGCATCTTACCAGCAATGAATTCTGGAACTGGGCCGACCGGCTACGTAGAGAATGGATAGCGATGAAAGGGCTTGATGTGACTGAGGCACAATGGATACGTGACAACATCGCCTTCATGGAGAAGGTGGGGTTCCATACCGTTTATGGTCAGCAAGTGTTATTACCAAGATTGCAGTCCAACATAGCATTGCTCAGAGCAAGGTCTCAAACCGATATGGACAGCCGATGATCGGTATGCCTCTTGACCGCAGCCACCTTACAACTATCGAGGCACATGTGAGGCAACTGTATGCTGCACTTCCCGCACACTATGCCTATCACACGCTTGACCATACATTGACCGTAGTGAAGGCCTCTCGGCTCATTGCTGCGCATGAAGACTTGTCCGATCATGAGAAATGTATCGTTGAAGCAGCAGCATGGTTTCATGACGTGGGCTATGCACGCACAAGCGCTGGTCATGAGGAACTGAGCGCTTTCAGATCGCTACTGGTACTTACCCGCATGGGAGTGAACTTTACCGACATCGAACGCATTGAAGCTTGCATCATGGTAACAATGCTGGGCTCGGAGCCCACCGACCGAATGCAGGCTGTGCTGTGCGATGCCGATATGTTTCATTTGGCCAGTGATGACTTCTGGGAATGGAGCACTCGCCTACGAAAGGAATGGGAGGCCACACGCCAACAGTTCATGACGGATGCCGAATGGGTGGCCAATAACATCAGCTTCATGCGATCCGTGAAGATGCGTACCGACTATGGCCGCAAGGTGATGCAGCCATGCATCGATGCCAACATCTCAAGCCTTGAGCAGATGTCCTAAGGTCATTGACCCGGATGATAGATGCGTTCGGCCGACTTCTCAATGGTAGCACGGTCAAAGGTCATCGGTTTGTATTGATGCTTGGTGAACAACTCCATCTGATCCGTATAATGCTTGCTATCCGGGCGTGTTGACGCCCCAAAGGCATTGATACTTTGTATGACAGGGCCGTCCTTGTCAAACCTTACCTTTTGAATGTAGCCATCACCGTTGGTCACGCGAAACAGTCCGTTCTTCTTGTCGTAGAGCACTGCATCGGCCGCACGGGGCACTTCGCGCAAGCCATGGGCAGCCAGGCTCACATCCCCTCTTTGCAGCCGCTGCACTTCGCCCAAAGGCACATCGAGCGAGCCATGGGTCTTCAGCAGGAACTTGCGTGCCTCGCGAATGGCGTCCACCGCCTCCACCTCAGATATACGTTGCTTCCGTATCATAAGCAGACCGAATGGAGCATCTGCTGCCTTTCGCAAATTGTCGTGAACAACCATGGCCAATGCCGCATCCATATTGTCTGCATCACCTTGTCTGTTCCATTGCTTCAACTTTTGGATGGCATCCGCAATGTCCGGATACGTGGTGGCATCCAAAGTGTATAGCGCCTGAAAACGGTCGGCATAGCTGCCCGATGGATGGTAGGAGGTGTTATACTTGAAGCCTTCCACATCAGCCTCAGAGAATTTGCCATCGTGCGCCTTGAACAAAGAACCGAACACTTCTCCTCTGTTATATTCAAAGGTCTGGATGCCAGGAAAATCAGTATGCGTTGCACAGCTATCGCCCGTGCAGTGCAGCGGGGTGTTATTGGCATTGTAGACATAGCCGCAATCTGGATTCTCAGTATGGGGCATTTTGTCAAACGGAATGATACCTTCCCATTTATAGGCCGATGTGTTGGCTGTAATAGGCAGCGACCAATCCAGTTGGGGGTTGCGTGCTGGCACCTTTCCCGCTGAATGCAGCAGGATGTTGCCGTCTTTATCGCCATACACCACATTGAACAAGGGCAGTGCCTGCATCCTCAATGCGTTCTTAAAACTTTCCAGATCGGTGGCCTTGTTCATCCTGTACCATTGTTCGGCAGCACGTATATCGGTGTAGCTTGGGAATCGGAACGCATAACTGCCATACTTCTTGGCAGTGTATACGGGGCCATAGGTGGATATCTGCACCTTTTTACTAACCGCAATGCGCATACCAGCCACTTTCACCTTCATCTTGGCCTTCTTGACGTAGAAGTCGCGCCATTCGCCATCATACTTATACTGGTTCTTGTTCTTTGGGTTGATCTCCAACTTATAGGCATCCCCAAACACATGGTAGTTCACCGTATGGGCCCAACCTAGATGGAGGTTCGTGCCAACGAATATTGTCATGCCCCCAGGAAAAAGGCCGCCAATGATGTCCCACCCCTCCTGACTGCTAACATGCGCCTCGTACCATGCCACACGGCCTTCTAGCGGTTGGTGCGAATTGATGCTGAGGTAGCCCTTGCCATCCTCCATCCTTGCTGGAGAAACAGCAATGGCATTCGATCCAATGGTATTCACAGCAAAGAATTCATCAATTCGGTTCTCGTTCACAGCTTTGAGCGTAAGCCCTACACCTGCCATCAGCGAAGTGTTGAGCACATATCCCTTCACAAGATCTTGCGGAAGGAATGGTAGCGACTTTTTACGGAGCACCTCTTTGGGATGTGCCTTCGCATAGTCATTCAGACCTTGCACATAGGCTTCCAACACCTTTCTGTAATCTGGCGAAAGGTCGATGGCATAGCGCGAATCCACCAGCGAGTCGATGCTCAGCAATTGAAGGCCATAATCAAATAAGACGCCTTCTTTGCCCAACACCTCTCCCAACATCCGCTTGCCTGTCAACACATTGTGTTGAATGTGTTCAAAGTCATCTTCGGCATGCGCCCAGGCCAGACCGTAAGCTGCATCCGCATCAGTGATTCCATAGATGTGTGGAACCCCGAAACTGTCCCTGACTATGGTTACGTTATTCGGGTCAACCTGCGAAAGTGCAACACTGGGAATCAGACCAACCAACAGAAGAAGAGGAATGTACTTGCGCATAAACGGCTGTTTATCAGGATAAGTGGCGCAAGATAACCGATTACATTGTTCAACTACAAGTTGAGTGATAATGCCAAGGGAGCAAAATATATTTTCCAAGTGCGCCAATATTTCTTGGATTGGAACGTTTAATGATTGTTCAACTTTACGTCATGATTGTTGAACAAAATAACAAAGACCGTGTTTCATTCTAAATTAAAAAGGTCATGCCCCTCCTACACATACGTCACTTCATTATTGTCGTTTTTAGTCTGCTCATTAATCTGAGTACCTCAAGCGGCCAGCAGATTTCAAAAGACAAGGAATGCATTGTTTATGACGCCATCATCGTACCCGGTTTCCCATTCGATGATGACGAAGGCCGCATGAATGCCTTTCAGCGATGGAGACTTTTTTGGGCGCATCATCTTTACAAGACCGGCAAGACACGTCACATCATTGTTTCGGGCAGTGCGGTGCATACACCCTATGTAGAGGCAGAAATATTCGCCAAATTCCTTGTAGAACTTGGTGTCGATCCACATCACATTATTATTGAGAACAAGGCCGAGCATAGCACTGAGAATGTTTTCTACTCTCTCGAATTAGCGAAACTTCATGGCTTTGAGCAAGTGGTTGTGGCTACCGATCCGTTACAGACCATGATGCTACAATTCCTTATGCGAAAAATGGAGGTGAAGGTGGAATACTTGCCAGCCGATCTTTCAGTCATCGGTCAGATGTATTGGAGGCAATTCAACATGTCTATTGACGGAACAGATGCGTTTGTTCACAACTTCGTTCCACTTAAAAAACGTGAAAGTCGGAAAGAACGGATGCGTGGCACCCGTGGCGACCGCTATCTGGACTCGATGATTGATGATCAACCTCCGATCTCATTGAACAATCGCTGACAATAGTCGTTGAAATAGTCATGAATTGTGTCACTACCTTCCCTGCGTCAATCCGTAGCAAGCGCAAAATGATCCAATTGTTCTATTGGCATATGCTTATTATTGCCTTGGTGTCGATGATGGCATGCGGAAGCACAGAAAAGGCATTTGATCAAGCACGGAGCAAGATGCCATTCGATGTGGTGGTGGTGCCGGGTGTACCTTTCGATACGGCCTGGAGTGATGTGATGCGTGCACGCGTCCTATGGAGTTATCATCTTTACAAGAATGGGCTGACAAAGAATGTCATCTATACGGGAAGCGCTGTCTACACTCCATATATCGAAGCACGGATAATGGCACTTTATGCAATCGAATTAGGTATTCCTGCCGAACACGTTTTTACAGAAGAGAAGGCTGAACATAGCACGGAAAATATTTTTTACAGTTATTATTTGGCCAAGGATTTAGGGTTTAAACGTATCGCATTGACCACAGATCCATTTCAAGACGCCATGTTGAAGTCATTCGTGAAGCAAAAGAAACTTGATGTGACACATGTTCCCGCAAATTTCGACACTGTGAGTGCGCATTATACAAGTCTAAGTGTACACATAGACCCTACATGGGCTAAAGTAGATGATTTCATTCCACTCCCAGACCGTGAATCATTTTGGAAACGTTTGAAAGGCACTATGGGGAAGAATCTGAAATATTCGCCTCATGAGATAACAGATAGTACCATGCGTTACGAGACCGTATGGTCAGTATCTACTAACAGATTACAGTAGTTTAGGCAAGAATAAATTCCCTTAGAGAACTTTCATACGTGAATTACCTAGTACATTTGTACGTAATTCACGTAGGCGAAAATGATCAGAACTATTCGAATAAAGTCTGGGGAAGTATCGCTGATGGAAGAAGGTATCATCTTCGCCAAGGCATTTCCATATACTGAAATGAATCTTGAATTAGCGCAGGAGTACCACGGTGTGGTAAGCTACCTCAGCGAAGAACAAAATCACTGCACCATAGCCGACATTACCGGACTAGCCTATATGGCCAAGGACGCACGTGAATGGCTTAAGGACAACAGCAACAAATGGGGCAAGACCATCAGTTTAGCTTTGATTTCTAACTCGTTCACTGCCAAAATGATTGGCAATCTGTTCATCACTTTAAGCAGACCCAGCTATCCATCCCGTTTGTTCTCCAATTACGAAGAAGCCTACCACTGGTCAAAACAGAACTACCAGAATTATACGGCAAAAACCGATATATCTTAGGTGAGTTTATGTTTGAAGCATCTTATCTACTGGTCTCAAGCACTGCTTTGATGTCAGGCCTGAAATAAAGTTCGCTCTTCATAACCTTGCCATCTTCCCTATAGATAGGCCGACCATCAGCATCCAACTTGCTCATATTGCTTCGGTGAATCTCGTCAAATACATCAGCTATTCTGTGTTGCAGGCCATGCTTGCAAATGGTACCGAATAGTATGTACATCATATCGCCCAAAGCATCAGCTATCTCAACGATATCACCATTCCGACATGCTTCCAGATACTCTTCGTTCTCTTCCTTCATGAGGTTGAATCGAAGATTGAAATCAGCCTCACCTATATTGTGCTCTGGCAAGTCTCGGTTACCAATACCAAAGACGCGATGGAATTCATAGACGGCTGCAATTTTCTCGTGCAAGGGATGTTCTTTACTCATAGCCTAATGATACATGAAAACACTTCTTTGACTTCCAAAGGGGAAGATCTCGTTTGTCTCGGTAAGACGCCCGTCTGCATCGTACGTATTATCAAGGCGCCAACGAGCTGTCCCTGAACTATCGGTATACTGCACGGAAAGTACATTTCCAGCAACATCCATATCTGTAACCTCGTAACCGATGAATGTGTGGTCCCCCAAGTATTGATCCACGCGAATAATGCCTCCAAAGAAATAGTCATGATCGAGGTAATTCAACAGACTGTCGTTGCCATCGAAGCGTGAGATTCGAAAGAGCCTCCCATCTTGGGGATAATAGCGATATTCTAAATAACGGACCATATCAGG
>JBFYQB010000289.1:0-5005 GCA_041302955.1 Flavobacteriales bacterium | reverse complement strand
CGCGCAGCTTGTCGTTGCAGATGACGAGCACGGTGTCCACATGCTTCTTCAGTTCGTCCAGACCAAGGTCGGCCTGCACTTTCCTTTTCTTTCCTTCAAATGCGAACGGAACAGTGACGATGCCCACGGTGAGGATGCCCATTTAGCTAGCGGCCTCAGCAATGACAGGCGCAGCACCAGTACCCGTGCCACCACCCATACCAGCGGTGATGAACACCATCTTGGTGTTGTTGCCCAACACTTCTTTGATCTCGTCAAGGGTCTCTATGGCGGCATTGCGACCCACTTCGGCCTTGGCTCCCGCACCACGACCTTCCGTAAGGCTCGACCCAAGGGCGATCTTCTTCGGCACAGGGCTCATGTCGAGCGCCTGCTGATCCGTGTTGCAGACCACGAAGTCCACTCCGCGGATGCCTTGTCTATACATGTGGTTGACAGCATTCGAGCCGCCACCACCAACTCCGATCACTTTGATGATGGAGCTTTCTTCTTTGGGAAGATTGAAATTCATGATTCCCTTTGTCATGGCCGTAGGTATTTGATGGTCAAAGATTTGGTGATATTGTTGTGTGAAATTCCTTTCACACGAAGAGTTTTGAGCAATGGATTGTGTGAAACTGGAGTCGTAAAACGTTGCTTCTCAATAGTTAAGAACTGATGTTACTGATTTCCGATCTTAAATTTTGAACTTCTTGCCTTACACAGATTTAACAGGGCATTCTTCCGCTTAAAGCCTTGTCCCTACTTCAATCCCGCAATTTTTAATTCGATCAGTCGATTCCCTCGTTCATCCAGTCCTCCAACTTCTGCTTAATGCCACGGAAACCGGAGAAGTATTGGAAGCGCTTCTTGGGCATTTCCTCCTCGTATTCGTCCATCTGCTGGGGTTCTTCCACCTGCGCCTCCACTACCGGTTCGGGCTGCTCGATGACGGCCTCCACCACTGGTGTCGGTTCTTCGGGAGCCACATAGTCGCCCATGTAATGCTCGATGGTGGTGCCTTTGCGCACCAGCCCATCATTGAACTGCAATCCCTTCATCACCAGACCAACACCTGTGCTGTAGATGGGGCTCGTGATCTCCGTTGTGTTTCCTGACGAAAGGTGTTCGTTCGGCAGACCCATCCGCACGTCCATACCTGTGATGTAGGCCACCAGTTGCGGAAGGTGTTTGAGGTTCGAACCACCACCTGTGAGCACAATGCCACCGATGAGTTTCTTCTCGAACCCAGAGTTGCGGATCTCGAAATAGATGAGCTCGATGATCTCTTCCATCCGCGCCTGAATGATGCTGGCGAGGTTCTTCAAGCTGATCTCGCGTGGCTCACGACCACGGATGCCCGGAATGCTGACGATCTCATTGTCCTTGGCCTCCGATGCCAGCGCACTGCCGAATTTCACCTTCAGCAACTCAGCCTGATGGCGAATGATGGTGCAGCCCTCTTTGATGTCCTCAGTAAGAATGTTACCCCCAAATGGAATGACTGCCGTGTGGCGGATGATGCCGTCTTGGAAAATGGCGATGTCCGTGGTTCCACCACCTATATCCACCAAGGCCACACCGGCCTCCTTTTCCTCCTCGCTAAGCACCGCATCGGCAGACGCCAATGGCTCCAGCACCAGTTCGGTCACCTTCAGGTTCGACTTCGTGGCGCAACGGTGGATGTTCTTAGCCGCTGCGATCTGCCCTGTGATGATATGAAAGTTGGCCTCCAAACGGATACCGCTCATGCCGATCGGGTTCTTGATGCCCTGCTCGCTGTCCACAATGTATTCTTGTGGCAGCACATGGATGATCTCTTCGCCAGGCAGCATCTGCAAACGCTGCATGTCGCTCACCAAGCGCTCGATGTCATCACGGGTGATCTCGTTCTCCAGCGAATCGCGGGTCAGGATGCCACGGTGCTGTAACGATTTGATGTGCTGTCCGGCAATGCCCACATTCACATACTTGATCTTCTGTCCGGTCTTCAATTCGGCCTCCGCCACTGCGGCTGTGATGGCCTGAACGGTCATGTCGATGTTCTGCACCACGCCCCGCGCCACACCAAGCGACTCGCTGCGGCCGATGCCAAGTATCTCGATCTTGCCATATTCGTCCCTACGCCCTACGATGCAAGCGATCTTGGTGGTTCCGATGTCGAGACCTGCTACGATCTGTGAATTTTTCATTGCGCTCTTTATTTCAGTGTGGTGCATTCAATTTCTGGAGAATAATCGGTGGTCATTGCTCAAGACCCTGTGTTTATTGACTTTACAGAATACGGATTGTGCCAATGAATGCAAAACTGGTGTGCATTGGGCACAGGAAAGTTGTGGCCCGCGAGTACTTATCAATACCTGACGGTTAATTGTTTGGCTCATCTCCGCGTACATATCACTTGGTTCTTATACTTCAGATTGATGTGCGAATACTGATCCCAACCCGTGGTGTTCAACCCCTTGCGGTAGAAGAGCAACAGCTTGTCAAACTTCTGCTCCATGCCGTCCAAATGGCCGAGCAGAATGTGGTGATCGCCCACGGTCGGGATGAGCGTGAATTCGCCACCGTGTTCCACTTTTATCTGTTGCACCTGCGTTTTCCAGAATTCATCGTTGCGAATAAAATCCGCCAACGTGAACAGATCGTCCAGCACCGAACGCTTGGCCAGACTGTCCGACAGTTCCCGCACATTGAAGCGCTGCATGCGGTCAAAGCGGTCGTGGATGAAACCCGTGGCCACGGGCACTCGGGCGGTGTAATTTTCGCTGGTAGGCATCAACTGGCCGTCCTTGTCCACATAATAGCTTTCGCCATAGGGCGTAAATACCCGCAGGATGGGCTCGCGCTGATAGACTTTTACCGCGAATGTGCCGTTGAGCTGCGTATAGACCTCCGCCTGCTTCACGGACGGATGTGCCTCGATGTGCTTTTCATACTTGTCGATGGCAATGGAAGACAACCGCTTCCCGACCAGACTGTCGCCCTTGTCGAGCACCATCTGCTTCACATCGGCACCCGTTAGGAAGAAATTACCCTGCCGATGGTCCACATCCACACGTATCTCCGAACAGGTGATCTTCTCTGTTTCGCGCACACTGAACCCCAGCGAAACGAGCAGCCCACCGACCACCAGCACCAGAAGCGTTATGTTGAGCACCTTCTTGACCATCTATCCCAGTGTCTTTGATGGTGAAAGAAGTTCCGCAATAGGTCCGACCAATCGGTCAATATCGCCCGCGCCCAATGTGAGCAGCACATCTGGGCGGTATTGTTGCAAATAGGGGATCACTTCCTCTTTTTGCACCAACGTCTTCTTCTCCGCTGTTATCAATCGTAGCAACGCAGACGATGTGACACCCTCAATCGGCAATTCGCGGGCGGGATAGATTTCCATCAAGAGCACTTCGTCCAATTGGCTCAGGCTCTTGGCAAAACCCTCGAGATGATCGCGTGTTCGGGAAAATAGATGCGGCTGGAAAATGCCCGTCAGTCTGCGCTTCGGGAAAAGCTCACGGGCCGCGCTGATACAGGCATCCAATTCGGCAGGATGGTGTGCATAGTCGTCCACATAGACCCCAGTGGGTGTGTTCACATGCACCTCAAACCTGCGCTGCACACCTTTAAACCCCGACAACGCAGGACGAATCTCCGCCTCTGTGGCACCAACAATATGAGCAATAGCGATGGCCGCAACGGCATTCTCCACATTGTGCCTTCCGGGAATGCCCAAGGCCAAGTTGTTCCAAACAACGCCTTGCGGCAGATGCAGGTCGAAGGTGAACTTGCCTTGCTCCACGCGCACATTCACCGCACGAAAATCAGCCGCGTCATCAATGGCGTAGGTGAGGCGCTTGGCCTGTGTGTCCCCATCGGTGAACGGCAATCCTGCCCTGTGGATGAGAAAGCCGCCCTGCTCCACTTTGGCTGCAAATGCTTTGAAGGAAAGCAGCATCTCATCGGCCGTGCCATAGATGTCCAAATGGTCTGCATCCACAGATGTGATGATGGCCAAGCTGGGCGACAACCGTAAGAACGAACGGTCGTACTCATCGGCCTCGGCAACCAGCAGGTCGCTTGTGGTGGATGAGAGGAAATTGGTGCCATAGTCCGCGCTGATACCACCGAGAAAGGCGTTGCAATCCAATGATGAGCTGCGCAAAAGATGCGCAAGAATGCTACTCGTGGTGGTCTTTCCATGAGTGCCCGCCACCGCCAATGTGCGATGCCCTTCGGACAACATGCCCAACACCTCCGCGCGCTTTTTCAGCAAAAAACCATGGTCCCTGAAATGATTCAACTGCTGATGTGCCGCTGGAATGGCAGGCGTATAGATGACCAGCGTTTCCTCTTTCTTAGTGAACGCTGATGGCACTTCCTGCATCCCATCCTTGAAACTGACCGCGATGCCCTCGCTCTGCAAACTCTCCGTAAGGGCAGATGGTGTGCGGTCATATCCTGCCACGATAAGTCCACGCTGCGAAAAGAACCGCGCAAGCGCACTCATGCCGATACCACCGATGCCGATGAGATAGACGGATTTTATGTTCGCCAAAACGCTCATTTCCTGATAAGATTCAAAATCTCATTCGCGATCTGCGTATCCGCATTCGGCAACGCCAATTCCTTGATGTTGGCCATCAATTCATTCCGTTTTCCTTCATCCATCAATAGGTCCAATGCTTTGTCGCAGGCCTGTTCCATCGCTTTGCCATCGGGCACAAGGATGGCCGCATTTCGCTGCACGAGTGCCATGGCATTCTTGGTCTGATGGTCTTCTGCTGCAAATGGGAAAGGCACCAACACTGCGGGCTTTCCAACTATGCACAGCTCGGAAATGGAACTCGCTCCCGCCCTTGACAGTACCACATCGGCCACAGCATACGCCTGATCCATCGTAGTAATGAATGCCTGCACACGGATGTTTTTCGCACCCTTCTCTTCAACTGCCTTCGTGGCCTGATCCAGAAACAGTTTGCCCGTTTGCCAAACCACTTGCACATCGGCCCTGATGAAAGCATCAATG
>JBFYQB010000288.1:0-3248 GCA_041302955.1 Flavobacteriales bacterium | reverse complement strand
CGCTCCGGTCCGCACACCTCCTGCAACTGCTCCAAGGTCTTCAGCAGTTTGTGGGGCGATTCGTAGAGCACCACCGTGCAGGGCATGGCCGCAATGGCTGCTATGCGCGTGGCGCGGCCCTTCTTCTGCGGAAGAAATCCCTCGAAGAAGAACTTGTCGCTCGGCAGGCCGGAATTGACCAGCGCAGGGACGAAGGCCGTGGCGCCCGGCAAGGTTATCACCGGCACTCCGTGCTTCACCGCCTCGCGCACCAACAGGAATCCGGGATCGGAGATGCCCGGTGTGCCCGCATCGGTAACCATGGCCATGTCCTCGCCCTGAAGGAGGCGTTCCACAACGCGCTCCACCATGCGGTGCTCGTTGTTCTGATGCAGGGCGAAGAGCTTGGTGGCGATACTGTAGTGTTTCAGCAGATTGCCTGTTACCCGCGTGTCCTCGGCCAATACGGTCTGCACCTGTTGCAGCACCTCGATGGCGCGGAAGGTCATGTCCTTGAGGTTGCCCACAGGGGTAGGCACCATGTAGAGTGTTCCCATCAGAAGGTCTGTGTGAAATCGACAAGGAGTTGGAACAGGCCTTTGAACCCTGCAAGCGATAGGCCCTCGGGGCGGTCGTTCGGGTCGTGGTAGGCGGGCGAACCGCCCAAGGTGTAGATGTAGAAGCACCGAACGCCTTTCTCTGAGAATGGATAGTGGTCTGAAATGGCCGCTTTGCCGCGTTTCTCCACTGCGGGCAGATATTTCCGGTCGGCATTGAGGTTGGAAAGGCGGAGAAATTCGGTCTGGTGCACTGCCCCGTTCACCACCTTGACGCCTTCCTCGCCCGTGCCCACAATGTCGAGGTTGATGAGGAATATGATGTCCTCCAACGGAAAAAGAGGCTGCTCCACGTAATGACTGCTGCCCATCAGTCCAATCTCTTCGGCCGCAAAGGCGATGAAGGCCATGTTATGCTCGGGGGCGTTCTCGGGCATGGAATAATGCTTGGCAAGGCTCAGAAGCATGGTCACTCCGCTGGCGTTGTCGTTGGCCCCCTGGAAGATGACATCCTTGCCCATTTTGCCCAGATGGTCGTAGTGGGCCGAGAAGACGATGGTGCTGTCAGACCCGCTGGTGCCCTCTATGTAGGCCATCACATTCTGCGTGCGGTGCTTCTTCTCCAACTTGGCATCTATGGTGAGGCGCAGGTGTGTGGGCCGCGCCACGAGCAGTTCCTGACGCACAGTGGCCTCGGGCAGGGAACCCTGCCGCGAACTGACGTGCCAGGTGAGTTTTTGGTCTGTTGCGCGCAGCAGCGCCTCGGCCCCGGCCTTGCGCAACCCTTGCAGCAGGGCGTGGTGAATGGAAGGCGGAAGGGTGCGTACCAGACTGTCGGCCACCACAAGGGCACCGGTGTAGGTAAGCGAGGAATCGGCCAGACGGCCAGATGGCGACAGCTTGGGCAGCTGGTCGAGGTAGGTGAGCGGGTAGTGACCACGGGTGGTGGGCGCATCGGGCGAGATGAGGAAATCCTCGCCCCCCAGCAGCCGTTTGCCATCCAATTCCAGCTCCACCCTGTTCGGAAAGGTGTTGACGGCCACAAAGAAGTTCTGGTAGTAGTTGTAGTCCCAGGCGGTGAGGTCCATGGCCTTGAACTGCTTTTCGATGAAGAAGGCGGCCTCGCTGTCGCCATCGTCCACATAGCCGCGTCCGGCCATCACATCGCTGCAAAGGGTGGTGAGCACCTCGCGGGCATGGTCCATGTCCTGCGCATGCAGCGGCCCTGCGCACAGAAGGGCCAAAGCGAGAACAACAGAGGGGCGCAGCAGCATGAGGACAAAAATAGGGGAGAAAGGGGCGGGGAAAAAGAAAGCCCCGTCTACCTTGGGGAGGTGGTGGGGCTTAGCGTATACTGCCGAGGACGGCAGTGATTAATAGACTCGAGGCACAGCCTCGCGCCTGCGGAGGGGCTAGTTGCTAAAACGACTGCCTTCTGATGCAGCGAATGTTGAAATCGTTGTTGTCTTTGTTGAAGTTGTTCATCAACCGTTTTCCGGGTCGAAAATCAATACCATAGAAGTCTAAACGCCCCTGTTCTGTTGAACTCTGATAAATGCCATAGCCAAAACCGCCAATTGCCGAGCGTTGATGATACATCCGTTCCAATTCGTTGAGTGCGGGCAAATACCAATCGTCAAATTGGCCTATAGTAAGGTAATTGCACACAGCAGCACTAGTATGCCCTGGCCCCGTGTGGGTGGTTTGATAAAAGGAAAGGATGCCATTGGTATTCTGTTGCCCATCGTCATACGACCGTGCTAGTGTGCTACCATCTGCGCCCCACATGTGGCGGTAGGCTTGGTCGTTGGAAGCGGCAATCCAGACTGTACGAGTTGCGGCATCCACGTGAAAAACGACACCACCTCCAAACGCCTTCCCAATTTCTGGCATATCTGTGGTTACTACGGTGCTTTGTGCAGTGGCAGTAGTACCCATAGCCTCTCGGGTTATTTTGGCAACCTCTTCGGTTTTGAATACAAATAAGCTCCCATCCTTGGTTTCTATCTTGATTGATTGCCCAATGATTTGCTCCACAACAACACCTTTTATGATGCTCCCATTCTTGAGATATACCACATCAATAAGACTGTTTTGAGCCGATACCTGAGTTGCATTGGCAAAAAGCAAACTGAATAGTAACGCCTTTATTCGCATAACTCGAAACTAGAAGCGAAAGGTGAGTTGCACACCAACACCAGCGCCCGACTGTACATTAACCCCCGAAAAACGCTGAGTTCCAATAAGCACAGGGCTAAGTTGGGCACTACCCGGAGCCATATCTTCGGCACGGCTACGGTATTTGAGTTGAGCAGACCACAATCCACCTCCTATGGCTAGAAATGGTATACCCGATGCAGCAGCAACAATGCCACCCCATAAGTACAAACCTCTTTGCTCGCTATCCAACGTTTTATCTGCACTTACAATCATTAGAACTCCTCCACCAGCCACAAGTACACTTCCTGCTGATAACAGACCAATAGAGGCGTTCTTTTTGCTTGCGGCCATATCCCTATTCTGCTTATAGGTATGTCCCCATTCATCGCGGTCTTTGGGTGTTTCGGGTACTGAGGTTATGGATGTAGATTGCTTGGCTGGTGCAGCGCTAGTAGCCAATTTCGGCTCGCGGGTCATTTTGGTTATTTCATCGTATTCAAAAACGAATAGACTCCCGTCAGCGGTTTGAATCTTGACAGCTGTGCCGGGCAC
>JBFYQB010000287.1:0-6596 GCA_041302955.1 Flavobacteriales bacterium | reverse complement strand
CACCGTGGCATTTGGGTCATTCGCGCTGGGAGTATATGTCGCAGCACCCGGACCTGTAGCCGTCCAAGGTCCTGTACCTACTGAAGGAGCGGCTGCCAACGTGAAATCAAGGTCGCATTCAAAACCACCAAATCCTGCCTCTGCAGAAGGCTGTTCGTAAAAATTGATGGTCACCGTAGAAGCATCCCCGCATGTTCCATTGGTCTCATCCCATTCGAAGACATATGTTCCGAAGGCGTCAACGGTCACTAGCGAATTCGGGTCGGACATAGCTGAGAACAGAACATTCCCCGGACCACTGAAAGTGCTCCAAACACCGTTTCCAAAACTCGAATTTGCGGCAAGCTGGTGGTCAAGGTCACAAGCATCCGCATCGGCACCCGCATTTGCAATCGGCTGATCGGTGAATACCAAGGTCACCTGATCAACTGAAGTACAAGAGCCATTTGTCTCCGTCCAGTTCAGCACATAGGTGCCAGACTGTGAAACATTGACCACGCTTGAAGCACTGGTGCTATTTGTAAATGTGGCACTTCCGGGCCCAGAGGCCAAGGTCCAAAGTCCTGTTCCAAATGTGGGTGAAGCACTGAGTGAAAAATCAAGGTCGCATTCCGTGCCTCCGCTACCAGCTTCCGCAGTGGGCTGCTGATAATAATTGACCGTTACCTGCGATGATGATGAACAAACTCCATTCAGCTCTGTCCAAGTGAAGGTATACGTACCATAAGCTGTCACGGTAGCCACGGCATTGGCAGCATTCGCATTTGGAGCAAAACTCACCGTGCCAGGACCTGTGGTCTGTGTCCATGTACCAGTTCCTATGCTTGGAACTGCTGCAAGTTGAAAATCAAGATCACATGCATTACCCCCCGTTCCGGCATTGGCCGTGGTCACAGCATTTACCGTTACTTGAGCCGTTGCTGTATTGGCACAGCTGTTTCCATCGGTGTACAAATACGAAACAGTGTAAGGACCGCCCACGCCTGCCACAGCCGGATTGAATGTATTGCCCGACATGCCTGGACCTGAGAATGAACCACCTGTTGGGAATCCGCTTATGGTGACCGGAGCATCTGCAACACAATACTGTGCATTCAGACCGAATACGCCAACAGTGGGCAATGCGAACACATTGACAGACTGCACTTGCGTATTAACGCATCCATTCGCATCAGAATAGGTGTAGGTAATATCGTGAAGGCCAGTGCCTGCCGATGAAGGCGTGAAGTTGCTGCCAGAAATTCCAGGGCCAGAGAATACGCCTCCTGAAGGATATCCTGTCAACGCTACAGGAAATGAATTATTAATACAATAGGAGCTGCCAAGTCCACTGAATGTGACCAATGGAAGCCCCGTAACCACCACTGCTGTCTGGGCCGAAGCTTGACAGCCGTTGGCATCGGTATAGGTATATGTAAGTGTATTGGAACCTACCGCAGCCTGCGATGGCGTGAAATCATTTCCCGAAATACCTGTTCCGCTGAAAACCCCAGATCCTGGAGGTGGTGTTGGAATACCCGAACCGACCAAAGAGATGGGGGTGGTCTGACTGATGCAGTATGGACCTCCAATAGCGTTGAAAGTCGGTGTAGGCAATGGATCGACTGTAATAGGAACGCTGATTGAACCACCCACGCAGGTAGCAGCAGTAGGCGTGACCACATAGGTCACAGTTCCTGATGAACCAGTGGTCTTGGACAGTACCTGAGCAATAGAATTTCCTGACCCGTCAACAAAACCAGAAGTACCTGCGGTACCACTAACGGTCCAAGCGTAATTGGTTCCAGTGACGCCCGATGTCAAAGAAATAGAAGTCAGTTGTCCTGAACATATGGACTGCGATGCAGGAGTTGCAATAGCGTTCGGTATCGGGTTAACCGTTACCACAACCTGTATGTTGGCTCCTGGGCAACCAGCTGTAGTTGGCGTAATGGTATAGGTAACCGTACCTGGGCCTCCAGTATTATTCGTTAAGGTCTGTGCAATGGAAGCGCCCGAACCCCCTGAATAACCACCGACTCCAGGTGTGCCCGAAGCAACCCAGGAATATGAAGTGCTGCCCAACGAAGAAGAAAGAGCTATCGATGTTGTGGAACCACTGCAAATGGCCTGCGAAGTGGGCGTGGCCGAAGCTACAGGTAGCGGATTAACAGTAACCGTAGTGGCCTGCTGATTCCCCCAGCAGCCGTCATTGTTAGGTCGATAATAGAAATTGAACACCCCTTGGGTATTCAATGTGCCAGTGCTGTTCGGTGAAGAGGCATTTCCTGTACTGACACCGTTCACGGTGCCACCTTGCCAATAGCGGGTACCCCATGTGGCAATACCTCCCGAAATGGACACGGACTGACCGGCACATACGGTCTGTGATGTCGGACTATTGGCCGTCAGCGTTGGTTCTGTACGCCTGTAGGTCATCTGTGCCGATACCGTGGCCCAAACTGCAGATGTTCTATTTGAACTGATTCGGAGCACGGTGGTGCCCCCGGAAAACCAGCCAGTCTGATCGGAGGAGAACGCACCACTACTGCCCGATCCGTTTTGAGGCGCAGCACAAAAACCATTCAAATTCGGTGCGCCATTGTTGTTCCAAGTAAAATTGTAGTACGTGTTCGCCTGGATGTTTATATCGCGATATGCACCACTACCAAAGGTTGCAACCTGGTCTGCACATGCAGCAGGATGGGCTGTAGAACCTCCTTCAAGTCCTACGTTGCACTGAGCAAAAGCTGAATAGCCAGCCAAGGACAATACCACAACGATAGCGACAGGTAATCTTTTTAGCAGAGTAAAATTTCTCATTACGGAAATTGATGGGGATTCAATGGAAAAATAGCTTAACTGAAAACTCAGAAAAAGTGCGGGAAATTAAGCATTTGTCTGTTAAATGGGGAATTATATCCCTAATAAACAGACAGTTGGTCGAAAATACTAGCTCAGAAGCGCTTCAACTCCTCGATGATATGGAATGCTGCCTGCTGAATTCCATGGAATCCAGCACGACATTCCAGCATCGCGCGCTCGGCATCCTTATGCTTGTAGGGCAGTTCGCGATCTATGAGCAAAAGTCTATCTTCTACTATAAGCGCCAAATGTTCCTCGTGCTGATGTAAAATCTGTTTGAGCTGCTCTGTGGGCTCCTTAAGGTGACGTGACATGTTCTGCTTGAGAGCACGCACCTGTCCACTGTGTGGTTCCTCCATGGCTTTGAGACCATAGATATCCAGCATGCGCTGCAGGAACATCAGCTCTGTGGCCCACGAATTGAGTTCCGCCTGCCACACTTTGACTGCTGCGAGATATTCCTTCGCGTTGGCTTTGTAGGTCGGATCCATGAGCTTGGTTTTTACACGGTAAGCTTACTCAAACTGGTCGGGATCGGAGAGGAAACCTCCGCCTTTCTTCTTATTCACCCTGTCGAACTTAGCGCAATCCAGTTCTACGGTCATCGGTCCGCTAGGCCGCTCAAAAGGACCTTTGGATATGTTGATGGTAGAATCGGCATACACCTTATTCATGTAGATGCCCCAAATGGGAAGCGCCATGGATGCCCCTTGGCCATGGAAGATACCTCGGAAGTGGGCAGCTCGGTCTTCGCAACCGGTCCAAACACCTGTTACCAGATCGGGTGTTATGCCCATGAACCAACCGTCCGATTGATTCTGGGTGGTGCCCGTTTTGCCCGCAATCGGAGTGTTGATCTTGTACTTGTAGCGCAACCGTACACCCGTGCCCGATTGGACCACGCCTTCCATAAGGCTGAGCATGGCATAGGCAGTGCTCTCGTCCATCACCTCGTTGGTCTTGGGGACAAATTCCTCCAGCACGTTGCCGTTCTTATCCTCAATACGTGTGATGACGATAGGCTCTATATACACACCCTTGTTGGCAAATGTGCTGTTGGCCGCCACCATCTGATAGACCGAAATATCCGGTGAACCAAGACAGATGGCAGGGAATGGTTCTATGGGCGAGGTGATGCCCATTTTGCGTACAAGATCGATAACAGCCTGCGGGCCGAACTTCTTCATCACAAAGGCGGTGACAAAGTTGACAGAGTTGGCCAATGCCTTGCGCAGCGAAAGCTCCTGTCCATCAAACTTGTCGTCAGAGTTCTTGGGGGTCCAATCCTGTGGAAGGTTCCAACGGTCCTTTTCGAACGTGACGGGAATGTTGAGCACTTTCTCGCAAGGCGACCATCCTTCCTGAATGGCAAGCGCATAGACGAACGGCTTGAAGGTGGAACCCACCTGACGGGCGCTCATCTTCACGTTGTCGAACTTGAAATGCTTGTAGTTGATGCCACCTACCCAAGCCTTGACAAAGCCCGTGCGCGGATCCATGGACATGAGTCCCGATTGAAGGAAACCCTTGTAGTAGCGAATGGAATCCATTGGCGACATCGTAGTGTCAATCTCGCCTTTCCATGAGAATACGGTCATGTCCACTTTCTTTCTGAACTCGACCTGAAGCGAATCATCAAATGGCTTCCATAGCTCCTGATACTCTGCCCATGCCTCGTCCAGATCAGGCTTGAGGTCCTTTACCTTATCCCGCAGGTCTTCTGCACGGTCAGTGATATCCGCTATCTCATCCTCTTTCTGAAGGGTTTCGGCACGGGCCAGGTCCTTGTACAGTTTCGCTATCTCGGCCTTGTAGTCCGATTCTTTGGTCTTTATCTTCTGATAAGCCCTGTTGCGCTCGCGTATCTCGGGTCTGCGGTCCATTCGCACATTGTAGCGATGCGATCTGCGCATGGCTGTGAGCATAATGTCCCTTATCTCCTCGTCATTCACATTTCGGAACGGAGCTTTCGGATTCTTCTCCTGATCCTTATCGAAATTGACCTGATGCGCGCTGATATGTTCACGCACAGCCTCCTCGGCATACTGCTGCAAGCGGGAATCAATGGTGGTATAGATGCGGAGACCATCCCGATAGAGGTCATATTTCGAGCCATCTGGCTTGGTGTGGTTCTCGCACCACTCGCGCATATCGCTACGCAAAACCTCCCGGAAATATGTTGCCAGACCTTCGTTGTGATCCACGCTTTTGTAGTCCAGCACCAGTGGCAATGCATCCAATGAATCTTCCTGTTCCTCTGTAAGATGGCCGTTCTTACGCATTTGAAGGAAAACGGTGTTTCTGCGGTTGAGCACCTTCTCCGGTCTTTTGCGCGGATTGAAGAGGGAAGGATTCTTCACCATTCCTACCAACACGGCTGCCTGCTCAATGCGCAATGAATCGGGCGTGGTGTTGAAATATACTGCCGATGCCGATTTAATGCCTACAGCACCATTGATGAAATCGACCGTATTGAGATACATGGCGATGATCTCCTGCTTGGTATATCTGCGTTCCAAACGAATGGAGAGAATCCACTCGGCTGGCTTCTGCACCAATGGGCCGCCCACCAATTGCCCACGGGTATTGAACAGATTCTTGGCCAACTGCTGCGTGATGGTGCTACCACCACCACGCTTGCCCATCAGGACCACAGCACGGATAAGACTTTTGATATCGATGCCGCTATGGCTCATGAAACGCTCGTCCTCGGTGCTGATGAGCGCATTTATAAGGTGAGGAGAAAGCTGAGCGGCCTTCACATTCGAGCGGTTCTCCGCAAAGTAGGCACCCAGCAATTTGCCATCCGAAGAAAGAATCTCGCTGGCCTGATTGCTCTTGGGATTCTCCAATTCTTCCAATGATGGCATTTCGCCATAGAGCCCAATGCTAATGAAAAGCAGGTGCAGCATGATGAGCAAGGGCCCAGAAGCCACTGCCAGCCAGAAGTAGAGAATGTATTTGCGCTTTATGGGCTCCTGTTTACTCATCCCGATGCGTGGGTTTCAGATGATGTGATGCAAGCTAATTGCCCTTGTGCGTGTGGATGCTGATGCCAACATCGAACACATCGGGCAACGGGTTGACGCGCATGCCCTGCTCCAATTCGAACACATAGGTGCCTGCATGTGGAAACCGCACTTTGGGCTTGAACATGATCTTGTTGTCGCGGATATCGCCAAGACCAGTGCCCAACCAACGTCCGGTAGGATCGGCAAGGATGCATTCGACCGTGTCTCGGGCAGTGCTTCCGTTCGGAAATGTGGTATTGACAAATAGGTAGATGTTAGAGAAGGGATAGTCCTCTCCAATGCGCAGATTGAGGTAGAAATCAAAGGCTCGGAGTGTGTCGACAACCACGACTTCATGTTTGAGCGCCTGAGCAGTGTCCCAACCCCGTCCTTCCAAGGGATCGATACGCTGGTAGAGTGTATCTGTTGTGCATCCGGAAAGGAGCAGAAGCGCAATGACACCATGGAAAATTGCGGGCACAACCGCCTTTACGGTCGTACCAGACCATCTGCCACCATCAGTGTATAAAGCACGCTGACCGTTCATTGCGACTTATTCCGGACGTGGTTCGCCACCACCACCACCTTTGTTGCGATTGCGGTTTCTATTGCGATTTCTGTTGCGGTTGGCCCCCTCACGTGGTGCACCACCTTCTGGGCGTGGAGCACCTGCTACTGGCCCATTGCCCGCTGCCTGACCTTGATCTGCGGCAGATGGTGCTGGACGTGGTGCTGCAGGGC
>JBFYQB010000286.1:0-7647 GCA_041302955.1 Flavobacteriales bacterium | reverse complement strand
GGAGTCGCACCGGTCCAAATAACCTTGGATAAGGGTCGACTTGTGGGTTCATCTTCCTTCTGAAGAGCGAGTTCAATCATGTCGGCCTTCACTTTGGTTCTTGGTACTCTAATGCTGAACCAATCACTAAGTGGGATATCAAAACCTATTCCGTGCATGTAATTGAATAATGAAATGCGCAATCCATCTCCAAGAACGTTATGATCGATACCTACTGGGTCGGTAAATTGGATTTCATTGTTTGCAAAAGTTCCAGTTTCCTCAAAGTCTATCTTAACGTTGAACTTCTCTGGACTCATACCTACAGGGCTATGTGCGGTCATGGCAAATCGATGCCAGAAGCCGGATTGCAGAATACCAAGTTCGAACATCTGCCTTACAACTTCCAAAGAATCGATGGTCTCTTGTGCTGTTTGGGTTGGGAAGCCGTACATCAAATATGCATGTACCATTATACCCGATCGGGTGAAGTTGTCTGTAACTCGTGACACTTGGTCAATGGTCACTCCTTTGTCTATCAGTTTTAACAATCTGTCTGAAGCTACTTCCAAGCCACCTGAAACGGCTACACATCCAGATTCCTTGAGTAACCTGCATAGATCATAAGTGAAGCTCTTTTCAAAACGGATGTTAGTCCACCAGACAACGGTCATATTCCTCCGAAGAATCTCAAGCGCAAGTTCCTTCATCAAAGCAGGTGGTGCAGCTTCGTCAACAAAGTGAAAACCTGTTTCGCCTGTCTGATCGATAATGGCTTCCATACGGTCGCAAAGAAGCCGAACCGCAATTGGTTCATAGCGCTGAATGTAATCCAGCGAAATATCGCAGAATGTGCATTTCCCCCAATAACATCCATGTGCCAAGGTCAACTTGTTCCAACGTCCATCACTCCACATGCGGTGCATTGGGTTAGCAACCTCAATGACCGATAGGTATGAATCCAGTCTCAGATCGGAGTAGTCTGGAGTGCCAAGTTGAGATTGGGGCAGATCTTTGAGTTTCGAACCATTGTAATAGGTGACAATGTTCTCCTTAAGCGCAAATGTTCGTTTAAGGTCTTGTAATTCCCTTTTTCCATCCAAATGCTCCAGAAGATTCATGATCGGAACCTCACCATCGTCAAGAGTAATGAAGTCAACAAATTCGAAAACACGAGAATCGGATAATGAGCGCAACTCTGTATTGGGAAAACCTCCGCCCATGACCACTTTTGTCTTCGGATGGTTTTTTTTTATCCATTGACCACACTTAAGGGCAGCGTAAAGGTTTCCTGGAAAAGGAACGGTAAGTGCTACCAACGATGGTCGCGACTCATTTATTTTTTTGGATAACAACTTCAAAGTCAGCTTGTCCACAAGCGTTTCTTTCTTGTGCAAAGCACCATATAGCGTATCGAATGTAGATGCAGAAACGGATAGGCTTTCGGCATATCTGCTAAAACCAAAATGAGGGTCAATGGCTTCAACTATGAGGTCGGAAATATCTTCTAAATATAGTGTGGCCAGATGGCGAGCTTTGTCTCTGGTTCCCATGGTGCCGAAAGCCCAATCAAGGTCTTCAAGCTGCGCAAAACGTGATGCCTCTGGCAAATATTTTCTTTCGCATATTGAGTGGGCCAGAGTCGGATTGCGATGCTGGAGAAAATTGATTACTGGTCCAATGGTGCGGAGATAATCGTTCTTCAAACGTGTTATTCGCTTTGCATTATCGGACAATCTATCTCTGCCCAATGAATCCGTCAAATCAAATATTTCATCAAGGCCAGAAGGGGAGAAGATTTCCAATATGACCTCTATTCCTAGGTCAACTTGAACAGATTGAATTCCAATAGTATTCAGGAATCCTTTCAGATACATAGTTGCCGGATATGGCGTGTTCAACTGTGTGAACGGTGGTGTAATAAGAAGGATCTTCTTGTTCACTTGTTATCCTAAATGGTTATGTGGGCCGAAATTGGCAACTTATGTGAATAGTGTTCTAATTTCAAATGGTCTTGATAATGTCTGTTATGCATTAAACAGAAAAGCCCAACAAATGCTGGGCTTTTCATGTCAGATTATCGATAACTCATCAACCATTCATGGATATGAGGAACTCTTCATTGCTACGCGTTGTAATAAGTCGGCTTTTGAGAAACTCCATGGCCTCCACTGGGTTCATGTCTGAAAGGTGATTGCGCAAAATCCATGTGCGCTGCAACATTTCCTTGTCCATAAGAAGGTCATCGCGTCTTGTGCTCGAAGAAACGATATCAATTGCTGGGAATATGCGCTTGTTGGAAATCTTACGATCAAGTTGAAGCTCCATATTGCCAGTCCCTTTGAACTCCTCAAAGATCACTTCATCCATCTTAGAACCGGTATCGATAAGGGCAGTGGCAATGATGGTCAACGAACCACCGCCTTCAATATTACGCGCTGCACCGAAGAATCGCTTTGGCTTCTGCAACGCATTGGCATCCACACCTCCGCTTAGAATTTTACCAGATGCTGGTTGAACAGTGTTGTATGCCCGAGCCAGACGGGTTATACTATCCAATAGGATTACCACATCATGCCCACATTCCACCAATCGCTTTGCTTTTTCAAGAACCATGTTGGCCACTTTCACATGGCGGTCTGCCGGCTCATCAAATGTGGATGATATCACTTCCGCATTCACACTGCGCGACATGTCTGTCACTTCCTCGGGACGTTCATCAATGAGTAGAATTATCATATAGACCTCAGGGTGATTCTCAGCAATGGCATTTGCCAATTCCTTCAATAGGACGGTCTTGCCCGTTTTAGGCTGAGCAACGATCAAGCCGCGCTGACCTTTGCCAATGGGGCAGAAGAGGTCTAGAATTCGAGCTGAGATAGATGCGCGGGCATTTGGGGCGATATTGAACTTTTGATCAGCAAAAAGAGGGGTGAGGTGTTCAAATGAGACGCGGTCACGCACATAGCCAGGGTCGCGCCCGTTTATGCGGTCAACTTTTATGAGTGGAAAGTACTTTTCGCCTTCTCTAGGTGGTCGCACTGCCCCAAGAACAGTGTCACCCACTTTAAGGCCGTAGGTTTTAACCTGAGCCAAAGACACATAAACGTCATCTGGAGAAGCAAGATAGTTGTAATCTGACGAACGCAGAAAACCATACCCATCAGGCATCATTTCAACCACACCTTCGCAAATTATCTCCGTATCGAAACTGTATGCTGGTTCGCGATTCTCCTGCTGGCGTTCCTGATTTCGCTGCTGATTATTGCCGCTACGTTCATGATTACCGTTGTTACGCTCGTTGTTTTGGCGGTTCTCATTGCCTCCTCGGTGCTCTCCATTCCCATTGTTACGAGGCTCACGGTTTTCTCGTTCACGATTATCTCGTTGACGGTTATCCTGTTGTGGCCTAGGCTCCGCAGATGGTCTTGATTCAGATTGTTGACGAGACTCCGGTCTGCGTGAATCCAGTTGGTGTCTTGGCTCCAAATCACGAGTTTCTGGCGACCTGTTTTCTGTCTGACGCTCCGACCTATCATTCGCTGAGGTTCGGTCTCTGCGTGGTCTCAGCTCAGTTCTATCCGGGTTTCCAGGTGTGACCACTCGTACACGGGCTTTAGGTAATTGCGGCTCAGATTTAGCGGGTTCATCAAACGAAATTCGCTGTTGCTCTTCCTTTACCTCATTTACAACCGCAATGGGCTCTTCCAAAACCACAGTTTCCGTAACTGAATTGGCGCGCACCCGTTTCTTCTTTTCAGGTTCTTGAGCAACGGCCTTGGTGCTTTCAGCTGCAGCGGTAGACTGCTTTGGAGTGGCGGGTACAGACTTCCCAATTAGAATGGCCTGTATAAGGTCATTCTTTTTTAGTGCGGAAACATTGGAAATTTCAAGTTTCTCCGCGATATTCCTCAGCTCGGAAACGAGCATATTGGACAGATCGGCTTTGTCGAACATTAAAGGATGGTAAGTTATGGAATAGAGAAGGAGGCCTGTTTGAATGCCTCAATAATGAAAATCAGTACGTCTTAAAAACGGATTACAATCCACATCATTCAGGATGAACTGGAAAGGATTGCGCGACAATATTACAAATAATCGGCACAGGTGGTTTTTAAACGAAAAACTTTTAGCAAACACAGCATCTGAAGGGTATTCTGTTCCTTTGCATTCCGAACTTAAGTTCTAGTAATTCAATGATACAGCGCATTCAGACCATCTTTCTTGCCATCGCATTACTCTTATTGGCCATGCCCATGATGCTGAGAATGGCGCTTTTCACGGTTACGGTCCCAGAAGGATCGTACCAACTTTATCCTGCAAACGTTGTTTTTAATGGCGAAGAAGTGATACAGACAATAGCTGTGTTGGCTTCTGTCACGATTTCTGTGCTGCTCCTTGTGTATGCCATCATGCAATACAAGAATCGGACATTTCAGATGAACCTGATAAAGGTGTCTATACTCACGCAACTGGTTTTTCTTGTGATGGTTTTTTTCTATTTGGATAAGGTTAAGGCTATGGTTGGTGAGGCTATTGATGCGACAATTAACTATAGTCCATTATTGTCGGCACCAGTGGTGGCTATTTTCTTCTGTATGCTTGCTATTCGTTCAATAAAAAAGGATGAAGCATTGGTAAGGTCAGCAGACCGTTTACGATAGATTCAGGCCTTCGCTGGTAGCACTTTTGCTGTCACGTCACCAAATCCGATACGGATGCCATTCTTTTCACAGTGTCCTTTCATGATCACGGTGTCTCCGTCCATAATGAATTTACGCTCACTGCCATCAGGCATTGCGATAGGCTTGGTGCCTCTCCATGTCAATTCCAGCATAGAGCCATAACTGTTTGAAGTAGGTCCACTGATGGTGCCAGATGCACACATGTCACCAATACGCATGTTGCAACCGTTCACTGTATGATGCGCCAACTGCTGCGCCATGCTCCAATACATGTATTTGAAATTGGAACTGCAAATGGTATGTGGATGACCGCCCTCTGGCGATATCTGTACTTCAAGTGAAATGTCGAAGTTGTGATCGCCCTCACTTCTCAGATAAGGCAAAACCTCGGGTTCTTGCAAGGGGCTTGCACAGCGGAATGGTTCCAACGCATCCATCGTTACAATCCATGGCGAAATGTGTGAAGCGAAATTCTTGGCAAGGAATGGACCCAGTGGAACATACTCCCATGTTTGAATATCGCGGGCGCTCCAGTCGTTGAAAAGGACCATGCCAAAGATGTGGTCTTCGGCCTCATCCACTTCAACTGAATCACCTAGCTTATTTGGCTTTCCGATGATGAAAGCCATTTCCAATTCAAAATCCAGTAGACGGGTAGGACCAAAGGTCGGTGCTGTAGCATCTGGAGCTTTCGTCTGCCCTTTGGGTCTATGGAATGGCGTACCACTTATCATGATGCTTGACGCGCGACCGTGATAGCCCACTGGTAGGTGCAGCCAATTTGGTAACAGCGCATTTGCTGGGTCACGAAACATTGTGCCCACATTAGTAGCGTGTTCACGGCTACTGTAGAAATCCGTGTAGTCTCCTATCTGAACAGGTAGGTGCATTTGCACTTTTTCCTGCTCAAATAGCACCATTTCTATTAGTGATAGGTTGTGTTTGAGTTCATTATTGCCCTCTGTAAGAAGATCAATTATGCGATTTCGGGTTGCTGTCCAAACAGGTCTGCCTAATGCGATGAAGTCGTTCAGTGTTGAGCGATTGAAAGCACCAGAGGTAATGCCTAAGCCATCGAAAAGGCCTGCGTCATGTATGACGGAAAGATCCAATATTTGTTTCCCAATGGCAATGCCAGCTCTAGGTGCGCCATTCCCACTTGTACTGAAAATTCCGAATGGGATATTCTCGATAGGGAAATCAGAATTATCGGGAACTGCAATCCAGCTTTTCATGGGCATTTCGCTATGGTCGGTAAAAGTAGGATGTTGCCTGTAGCATGAGATTACCACAGGACGTCAATAATAATCCTAAGAATCCATTAAATCTCTGCGATGATGGTCACGCCTCCACGTACCTTCTGCTCCAGTTCAACTTTTATGTTGGCATCAAGAGGCAACAGAAGATCTACACGTGAACCAAATTTAATGAAACCGAGCTCTGAGCATTGCTGCACCTGCTCTTCTTCCTCGCAATACCAGATTATTCTTCTGGCCACGAATCCCGCAATTTGTCGGATAAGAACGGAAACGCCATAGTCGGTTTCGACCACAACTGTATTGCGCTCATTCTCTGTACTCGATTTGGGGTGCCAGGCCACAAGGAATTTTCCAGGATGATATTTGGCATATACCACACGTCCAGAAATAGGGTAGCGGTTGAGATGCACATTCAAGGGGGACATGAATATGGAAACTTGAATGCGTTTCTCGCCATTGAAGAACTCACCTTCCTCAACTTCTTCTATCGCTACAACTTTACCATCGGCAGGGCACACCACTTTGCGTTCGCCTAAGGCCATCTGACGAACGGGGCTGCGGAAAAACTGCAGTATCAATAAAAAGAGACAGGTGCCCAAAATGCCAACAGCCACATGAATAAGCGTGTGGCCTGGATAAGCGTAAAGCACAGTAAGTACCGCGATCAGGATGGCACTGCCCATAAAGCTGAGCAATCTGTAACCTTCCTTATGTATTTTCATTCTTGGCATGAACGGGCAAAAATAGACTTAGAATCCTTTGATGAAATCAAAGAATCAATTGGAGATAGACAAAAGCGAACGGAGTGGCCAACATTATACTGTCAAAACGGTCAAGAACACCACCATGACCCGGAAGAATAGATCCGCTGTCCTTCACGCCCGTGTTACGTTTCAGTAGGCTTTCGACCAGATCGCCATAGATGCCTGCGACCACAGAAATGGTAGCAAGAATAAGCCAATGATAAAGCGGGATGAAATCGAGAAATTGGGCCCAAATGGCCGCCATTATCAGGCTCAATGCCATGCCACCAATGGCACCTTCCCAGCTTTTCTTTGGACTTATACGCTCAAACAGTTTTCTTTTTCCAAACAAACTACCAGCAAAATAAGCGCCTGTGTCGCTTGCCCATATCATCATGAAAAATCCGACAAGAAAAAGTGGTCGGTAACCTAATAGGTCGTTGAGATGTGTAATGTTGACGAGTAGTGTGAATGGAATGGCCACATACACAATGCCCAAAAAACCATGGGCAATATTGGTGAACGGATGTTCGCGTTTGCGATATAGTTCAACTGGTAGAATAAGGAACATGCACGCCAGCGGGATGAGCAAAAAACGATTGTCGAAACCATACATTGTGAACAAGGCATTGCCCCAGAACATAGAGAGTCCAAGGGTATAACCAAGAATTCGTTGTGGTTTGAATCCGGCCTTGTCCACCATGTTGTAGAATTCATTCAGCCCTACAACAAGGATGAGCGAAAAAAGTGAGAGAAAACCTAACTCGTCCCAAAATATAAGGCCAAGGAAGACGGCAAAAGCCGTTATGGCCGTAATAAATCGCTTAAGGAGATCAGGTAGTTTCTTCATCCAATATTCTTTTGGCGCGGATCACATCTTCTCGATTCACATATAGTTCTACTTCTCCGAACAGGTATGTAGAGTCGGATCTGTCAATCGTGACAACCGGTATTTCTGCCGCTTCCAATATCATCTTTTTC
>JBFYQB010000285.1:0-6789 GCA_041302955.1 Flavobacteriales bacterium | reverse complement strand
AGGGCAGCCGAGATACCCGAACTGGCACCGGCTTCCAGTGCCGACAGGGCAGGTCGCAACTTGGGCGATGAGATAACGGCCATCAACGGTATCCGCTTGGAGGGAAACCTGAAAGAATGGTGCAAGTACTTTATGGAAGAGACCGTTACGCTAACTGTCGTTGCCGGTGACGATGCCCGAAAGGTGGAACTGACACCAACAGACGAGCGCTATTATCGCACCCGTTGGCCCGAGAAGATACGCCCAGCATCAGACGCCCAGAAAGCCGCCTTCAAGGCCTGGACAGGAAGAGATTTCTGACAAGTATGCAGCTGAATAGCAGGGTCAGAAGAACCGCTACTGGCGCCTGACAACCTGAACTGCAGAAAAGCTGTTAGGCCGATACCCTAATCCACCACCTTCTTGGCCAGCTTGTCGAGCTCGATGCCGTCAAAGGTGCCCGAGCTCATCATCAGCAGATTGCGCTTGCGCCATTTCTCGCCAAGCAGATGTTTGCGCAGCTCATCGCTTTCGGTATACACCTCCAGGTCTTTGCGGCCAAAGGCCTTCTTCACGTCTTTCTTGGACAGTTCAGGCAGTTTCTTGTGCTTCAGCGTATGCGGGTTGAAATAGACGATGGCCTCGTCTGCCGCGTCCATCGTGCCGGCATATTCCTTCAGGAATTCTGCGGTAAGCGAACTGAAGGTGTGCAACTCCATGCAGGCGGTAAGCTTGCGTTCTGGAAACTGCTCTTTCACCGCATTGACCGTGGCCTTCAGTTTGGATGGCGAATGGGCGAAATCCTTGAATACCGACACACGTCCGTTCTCTGCCAGCAGCTCCAATCTGTTGGCTGCTCCTTTGAAACTCTGAATGGCCGCGTAGAACTGGGCGTTGGTAAGCCCCAGATTGATGCAGATGAGCCGAGCACCGTTCAGATTCATGAGATTGTGCTTGCCGAACACCGATAGTGGCACCTTGCCTTCATCCGTGAGCAGATAGGTCTTTCCATCCTTGGTGATGTGCGATGGAACACTGTAAGGCAGCTTGGTCAACTTGTTCTGGCAGTCCTCCGCCACTTGGTTCACCTCCTCATCTTCGATACAATAGATAAGGGTGCCGTTCTTCTCAATAAGGTCTGCGAACATGCTGAACTGTTCCACATAGTTCTCGAACGTTGGAAACACGTTGACATGGTCCCATGCAATACCACTTATAAGGGCGATGTGCGGCTGATAGAGATGGAACTTCGGTCTTCGGTCTATAGGGCTTGATAGATATTCATCGCCTTCAAGCACCACGATCTTGGCCTTCTCTGTAAGGCGCACCATGGTGTCAAATCCGGGCAGTTGCGCACCTACCATATAGTCGCAGTCCACCTTGTTGTAATTGAGCACGTGCAGCACCATGGCCGTGATGGTCGTCTTACCATGACTGCCGCCAATGACCACCCTTTTTTTCTTCTTGGTCTGCTCGTAGATATACTCGGGATAAGAGAAGATGCGGAGCTTGAGCTCTTGTGCCTTGAGCAGTTCAGGATTGTCTGCACGGGCGTGCATGCCCAGAATCACAGCGTCCAGATCGTTGGTGATGCTGTCAGGATTCCACCCCATGGTCTCGGGCAGCAATCCATGAGCAGCAAGACGGGTCTTGGATGGCTCGAACACCTCATCGTCCGAACCTGTTACCTGATAACCCATGTGGTGAAGTGCCAATGCCAGGTTGTGCATTGCGCTGCCGCCTATCGCTATAAAGTGAACTCGCATGGTAGTGAATGTTAAGCCAGTGTTAATTGCCGCAAAGTAAACGAACGGTCAGCAGCGGGAATGTTAAGTTTTTCGGCCTTTTTAATAGGCTTTACAGCAATAATCACTGGAATAAGGAACAAACAGACAGCAGGTTTGTTAAAGGATTGTAAACACTGGAAACTTTTTTCCTTAAAAACGTTTCCAAAGTTTTTTACTTCTAATTTTGCCGCATGGAAATGAAATGCCAACAGATACTGGAGCAGGTTCAAGGCCTGTTCATGCAGTTCGGAGTGCGCAGCTTGACCATGGATGACATAGCCCGTCATCTCAGTATCTCCAAGAAAACGCTTTACCAATGTGTGAGCGACAAGGCCGAACTGGTAGAACGCATCATGCTGTCCTATTTGGACAACGACATCGCTCAGATGGAGAAGATCCATGCCGATGCAGACAACGCCATTGACGAGATGTTTCTGATAGCGCAACACGTTACGCAGAATCTGACCAACATGCACCCAAGCGTGCTCTACGATCTGGAGAAGTACTACCCGAAGGCCCACAAGATGTTCATCGATTATAAGATGAAGACCATCCGTGGGTTTCTGAGCCGCAACATGAATGATGGCATAGCTCAAGGAATGTATCGCGAGAATCTGAACGTGGACATCATCTCCGGCCTCTATGTGGGCAGGATGGATGTATGCTTCGATCAGGCACTGTTCCCCAACGGGCAGTTCAACCCGACACAGATCTACATCGAGACCATTCGCTACCACATTCGGGGCATTGCCAGCGAAAAAGGCATCGTCTATCTGCAAGAGAAATTCAAGACATTAAACCAACAACAGACCATTTTCTGAACCGACAAATGAGAACTACCCTCATTACCCTCTCTGTACTACTTACCCATTTCAGCCTCATCGCGCAAGACAAGCCTTTGGTGCAACTGAGCTTGCAACAGGCCAAGGACCACGCCATGCAGCACAGCTTCGAGGCCAAGGGTGCTGCCATTGACATCCAACAGGCCGATAAGGATATCTGGATGGCCACCGCTCGACTGATGCCGCAGGTGAATGGTGAAATAGGCTTCAGCAATTTCATCGATCTGCCTACCAGCCTTATCGATGCGACCGTATTTGGTGCACCTCCGGGCACACCTCCTCAGGCTATACAGTTCGGTCAGCGGTACAGTTTGGATGTGGGCGGATCGGCCAGTCAGGTACTTTTCAATGGTTCGTACATAATAGGATTGAAAGGCGCCAAGGGCCTGCAGAAGTTGCAGAGCACCAAGAGCAAGATCGTAGGCTACAGTGTAGCTGCGGCTGCCGAAGAGAACTACTACACCGCATTGGTAGCAGCAGAGAACGCCAAATTGTTGCAGACCAACCTGAAGAATCTCGAGAAGACCTTGTTTGAGACCAAGGCTTTGTTTGACAATGGTTTTGCCGAGCAGATGGACGTGGAGCAATTGGACCTGTTGGTGATAACGATGCGCAATCAGATCAGCATTGCCGAACGTCAGGCAGAGGCTGCCAAGAACCTGCTGAAATACACCATCGGTATGGATGTGGACACCCCGATCGAATTGACAGATGGACTGGAAACCATGTGGCAGTCGGCCGACCCTGAGAAACTGCTGTCGCAGGAATTCAAGGCCGAGAACAACATCAACTACAACATTGTGAATCAGGACGTGCGCATGCACAAATACCTGACGCAGTTGGAGCAGGCAAAATATCTCCCCACGCTTTCGGCATTCTTCGCTTACAAGCAACAGGCCTTTGGTGACGAGTTCAACTTCTTCGGCAGCGAAGGACGATGGTTTCCAAACTCACTTTGGGGCGTTACGCTGAACGTACCTATATGGGACAACCTTGGCAATCTGGCATCCATCAAGAAAGCCAAACTGGAAGAGCAGCGCAAACGCGACCAATTGGTGAATGTGACCGAGGGTATCAAATTGCAATACAAGACATCTAAAGACAACTACGTTTCGGCCATGGAGCAATTGCAAAATGCAGAGCGCGGTCTGAAACTGGCACAGAGCATACGCGCCACCACCTTGGTCAAATACAACGAAGGCATCAGCACCAGCATGGATCTGACGCAGGCAGAGAACCAACTTACACAGGCGCAAGGCGATTACATAGGCAAACTGTTTGCCGTGATGGAAGCCAAGCAGAGCCTCAACAGAACGTTTGAACAATAATAGAAGGATGCCAGCAGCGACCTGCACTTCGGCTACTTCACACCACCAACTGAACTTTTAACGCTTAATCCTCAATTTTCAATTCCAAATGAAATCCTACTTGATAACCCTTTCTGCCCTACTGTTTCTGGCCTCTTGCGGTAGCGATGATTCCATAGAAGCCAAAAAGAAATTGCTGGAGACCAAGAAGACCGAACTGGCCAAATTGGAGAATGAGATACGCCAATTGGAAACAGATATCCTATCGTCCGATTCAAGCTATGTGACCACAGAGGATGGACGTCTTATCGTGGTAGTGAAGAACGTGAAGCCAGAGCGTTTTGAGCACTTTTTTGAAGTCAACGGCACTATAGAAGCAGAAGAGATCGCTAATGTGAGCACCGAACTTGGTGGACAGATACGTAAGATCCTAGTTCGAGAAGGCGACCGTGTTTCTGCCGGGCAGACCCTCGCCACGCTGAACAGTAATGTGATCCAAAAGAGTCTGGAAGAAGTGGAGAATGGCATCGGATTGGCACAGACCGTATATGACCGTCAGAGCCGCCTTTGGGAGCAAAAGATCGGTTCAGAGATCCAATACTTGGAGGCCAAGACCAACCTGGAGCAATTGCAGAAGAAACGTGCAAGTGTCATGGCCCAAATGGATATGGCCACCATACGAGCTCCTTTTGCAGGTGTTGTAGACCGTCTGTATCAGAAGGAAGGTGAATTGGCAGCGCCTGGAATGCCTTTGCTCACTTTGGTCAATATGAGCCGAATGAAAGTAAAAGCTGATGTGTCTGAGAATTATGTTCAGGCAGTGAAGGCCAATAGCATGGTGGACATTGATTTCCCTTCATTCGGATTCGGAACCAAGGCACCGATCCGCACAGTAAGTAGCATCATCAATCCAGCAAACCGCGCCTTTTCGGTAGAAGTACTGGTGAACAACAGCAATGGAATGCTGAAACCTAACGGTATCGCCACGATACGGATCAAGGATTTCGAAGCAGATTCAGCTTTGGTCGTTCCCGCCAAATGCGTCAGCAAGGACGGCAAAGGCGACTATGTCTTCACCATTGGAACAGAGGACGGAAAGGAGAAGGCCGTGAAAACCTATGTTAAGATAGCCAGGTCGAGCCAAGGTATGACCATGGTGACCGAAGGATTGAAGTCTTCTGACCGTGTGATCATCGAAGGCTACAATGAGGTGGCTAACGGTGATGAAGTAAAAACGGAATCAAGTAGCCAACAGTAATTGCAATGAGCTCCCCTGTCTATCCATCAAACATGGAAAGACCGGAACGAAACATGACGCAATTCAATACGCACAATTCATCTTTTATCAGTTCAATTAAATGAGCGACAACAATAACACCCCAGAAAAGACGGACAACGGTCTGCTGGACAAAGAATTCTGGCTGAGTACGTGGGCGTTGAACAACAAGATAAGCGTGATCATCATCACGCTGCTCATCTCGTTGGGAGGCCTCATCGCCTACTCTTCCATGCCTAAGGAGCTGTATCCTGAGATCGTGATGCCACAGATCTATGTGCGCACCGTTTATCCCGGCAACTCTCCACTCGATATTGAGAACCTTATCACCCGGGTCATCGAAAAGGAGATAAAACCGATAAAAGGGATCAATGACATGAGCTCGACATCGGTACAGGACAATTCCATCATCATCGTGGAATTCAATACCGATGTGCCAGTAGAAGAAGCTTTGCAAGATGTGAAGGACGCAGTGGACAAGGCCAAGGCCGACCTGCCGAACGACTTGGACATTGAACCAATAGTGATGGACATCAACTTCTCGGAGATGCCCATCATGAACATCAATCTGAGTGGTGACTACAGTGTTGACGACCTGAAAGAACATGCCGAGTATCTGCAAGAAAAGCTGGAGGTGATTCCTCAACTATCGAGTGTTGACCTGCGTGGTGGCCTGGACCGAGAGATCAACATCATGGTAGATCAGCACCGCATGGAACTGGTACAGGTCTCGTTCAATGATATTGAAAGCGCCATTGGTTATGAGAACATGAACGTGTCCGGTGGCGACATCCTGATGGATGGTAGCCGTAGGAACATCCGTGTGGCCGGTGAATACGAGAATGTGGATCAGTTGATGAACACCATCATCAAGTCTGAGTTTGGAAATATCGTCTATCTGAGAGATGTGGCCAATGTGGCCGATAGCTATAAGGAACGCACAAGCTATGCTCGCCTTGATGGTGATCAGGTAGTGTCGCTGGATGTGGTCAAAAAATCAGGCGAGAACTTGCTTATTGCCACAGAGGCCATTGGCAAGATACTCAACGAGGTGCAGGAACATAGTTTCCCTTCAGACCTGAAAGTGACCATCACCAACGACCAGAGCGACCAGGTGCGTGGGCAATTGCTCAACTTGGAGAACAACATCTTCTCTGGAGTGATACTGGTAGTTCTCGTACTGCTATTCTATCTCGGTGTGCGCAACGCGCTATTCGTAGGTATCGCCATTCCATTGAGCATGTTGATGAGTTTCATCATTCTGTCGATGCTCAACATTACCATCAATATGATGGTGCTGTTCGCGTTGATTCTTGCCCTGGGCATGTTGGTGGACAACGGTATCGTGACCATCGAGAACATCTATCGGTTCTACAGCCAAGGCCGAAGCGCTGACAATGCCTCCAAATTCGGGGTTGGAGAAATAGCTGTGCCGATCATTTCATCAACCGCAACCACATTGGCAGCATTCTTCCCGCTGCTTTTCTGGGACAGTATCATGGGCGAATTCATGAAATTCCTTCCCATCACGCTCATTGCCGTACTCGGGTCTTCACTTTTCGTGGCTTTGGTTATCAATCCTGTGCTGGCATCCATGT
>JBFYQB010000284.1:0-15920 GCA_041302955.1 Flavobacteriales bacterium | reverse complement strand
GAAGCACATTGGTTTCTTGATTTGAATAGTTGGAGAAACGCACCGCATTGGGGAAAAGGCGTTCCAAACGTAGGATGTTCGCTTCGTGGGTCTCGTGCGGGGCGATGACCCATTTAGCATTAGGAATGTGGGCAATGCACTGGGCTAACACCGCCTCATCATCGGGCCAAGTGCTGCCGCAGACAATGAGCTTGGCGTTTGCTTTGAACTGGGTGATCTCTGGAATGGGTTTCCAATGGGCAGCAACTTCCATTACGCGGTCGTAGCGGGTGTCGCCACAGTTAGTGGCAGCGGAAATGTCAATGGAATTGAGAAGCTTGCGGGAAGCATCGTCCACCACGAAGATGTGATGGAATGCAGCGAGGCATTTGCGGCCATGTGCGCCAAACCAGCGGAAGAAATACTGGTGAGGAACGAACTGCGCGGAGATGAGGATGAGGTGAGCTCCCTTTTCGCGGGCGGCATTCAGAAAATGGAACCAGAGATCGTACTTGACAAAGACCACAACGTCTGGACGGATGGCAGTGATGAACCTGCGGGCGTTCTCCTTGCTTTCGTAGGGGAGATAATACACATGATCGACACCCTTGTAGCCTTTCCGCACCTCATGGCCGGAGGGAGAAAAGAAGGTAAGGATGATGCGAGGGACATCCGTAGGTCTATTTTTCAAGGCTTCGATGATGGGACGGGCCATCTCGAACTCACCAAGGGAGGCACAGTGCACCCAAACGGTCTTTCCTTGGAAAGGGACAATCTCGGATTCTATCTTGGGAAGCAGACCTCTCCGGCCATCGATCCAAAGCTTGGCCTTGGGTTGAAAGTTGGCCGCTATGCGTAAGCCAAGATGGTAGACGGCTATGATGCTATCGTAAACCACCGGCAAGCGTTATCAATAGGTGTAATACTCGTTCTGGTCGCGCTTATAGAACGGAAGCATCCAGCCGATGCGGAACCCGAACTGAAAATAGGTCAAGTTGGAATCGATCTTGCGCTGCTCAGGGATGTCGTAACTCCTTCTATTACCCATGAATCCTTGGGTGAATTCGAAGCCGCCATAGAAATTGAGGAGGCGTGTATTGCCTTGAAAATGATAGCCGATGAACTGATTGAGCATAAAGCCATTGGTAAGGCGGTCGTAACCTTTGAGATAATCACCTTGGAGTTGAGGGATAGTGTTGTTTTCAACGGCATAGGTTATCCAATGCTCCATAAACGCACCTCCGATGCTGATGATCGGGCCACTATTCTTATTAGGCCGGAGAATGGGAAAGATCTTGCCAACACGCATGTCCAACACGTAGCCGGCCTGACCTATGTTGATTATGGCCGGGCCACCAGTATTGCCAATAATGATGTTGTTCGGGGTGAGCATCTCGTCAAGTAGAAGATTCTTGCTCTCCACCTGATCGCCAAAGACGTAACTTCCCCCAAGAGAGAAAATCCAGTTGCTCTTGGTTTTGAAAGCAAAGGCAGCACCGATATTATGGGCAATACCGAAGCGGTCTGCAAGATCGCCAAAGGGTACTTGGACCGAATATGACACCTGAAGGATAGGTAGGGCAATGGCGGAGTCTCTGCGTGCCCTCTCGGCAGTCATATCCTGCGCCATGGATACGACCTGCACCAGTAACAAAAGGACCATGAAAACCATCTGCTTCATGGTGGTCAAAAGTACGACTTGCACTAAGCTTAGCACCGTGTCTTGCTCCCTTACGGAAACGAACAAATCAACGGGCTCCATGTTAGTATGCATGGGCTGTTCGTTACGCTAAATGATCTGTAATTTCGCGACCCTGAAAAAATCAATCTTTCATTCCATACATAGACGATGAAAATCCTTGTACCGATCAGCGTGGTGCCTGACACCACTTCCAAGATCGCCTTTACCGATGGCGATACCAAGTTCAACGAAGATGGCATCCAGTGGATCGTGAATCCTTACGATGAGTGGTATGCTCTGGTGCGCGCACTGGAGATCACTGAGAAAGATGGCGGCACTGTGACCGTTATCAACGTTGGCGATGCGACTGCCGAACCTGTTATCCGCAAGGCATTGGCACTTGGTGCACATGACGCAGTGCGTATCGATGTGAAGCCAACGGAATCGTACGTAGTGGCCAAAGAATTGGCCAACTATGCTCAGGGCAAAGGCTTTGACATGGTGCTGTTGGGCAAAGAGACCATCAACTACAACGGATCGGAAGTTGGTGGCATGTTGGCCGAGTTCCTTGGTGTTCCTTACATCTCGCTTGCATCCAAACTGGAGGTGAGCGGTGGTGTTGCCACAGTTGACCGCTCCATTGAAGGCGGAACGGAAGTGGTTGAAGTGAAACTTCCTTTCGTGGCCAGCGCCAGCAAAGGCATGGCCGAGCAGCGCATCCCGAACATGCGTGGCATCATGGCCGCACGGACAAAACCTCTTACTGTGGTCCCAGCTTCGGGAACCGCTGCGAAGACCTCCACGGTGAAATACACTCTGCCAGCGCCCAAGTCGTCCGTCAAATTGGTGGATGCCGACAACGTTGACGAGCTGGTGCGCCTGCTTCACGAAGAGGCGAAGGCTATCTGATCCATCATTCATCATTAACGACCAAACAGAAAGACCATGTCAGTCCTTATATATGTAGATACGAAGAACGGAGAAATCAAGAAATCATCGCTTGAGGCCGTTCAGTACGGAAGCAAGGTGGCCGCCCAGATCGGTGGCAGTGCCATTGCGCTCACCCTGAATGCCAAAGACGCTTCGGTGCTTGGCAGTGTTGGTGCTAGCAAGGTGCTCAACGTTACAGACGCGAGCATCAGCGCTTCTGACCCACAGAAAGTAGTTGAGGCCATCGTTAAGGCCGCCAACAGTGTAGGTGCCAAAGTTGTGGTATTTGCCCACGACAGCACTGGTAAGGCCGTTGCGCCACGCCTGTCTGCCCGCAGTGGTGCAGGTCTGGTTACAAACGTTACCTCATTGCCCGACACCGCCAACGGTTTCGTGGTGCGCAAGAACGTATTCTCTGGCAAAGCATTCGCCCATGTGAACATCTTGAGCGATGAGAAGGTGCTTAGCATCCTTCCAAATTCGTTCCCAGTGGTGAAGACAGATGCCAGCGCTCCCGTTGAGTCTTTCAGCGTGGATGTCAGCGGCATCAACAGTGGCATCACGGTGAAAGAAGTGAAAGGCAGCGGTTCGGGAGGAGCGGTTCCGCTTCCAGAGGCAGAACTTGTTGTTTCGGCCGGACGCGGCCTGAAAGGCCCAGAGAACTGGGGCATGGTGGAGGATATGGCCAAGATACTCGGTGCCACCACCGCCTGCTCGCGCCCTGTGGCCGACATCGGTTGGAGACCGCACCATGAGCACGTTGGTCAGACCGGTGTTGCCATCCGCCCCAATCTTTACATCGCCATCGGCATTTCTGGAGCTATCCAACACTTGGCAGGGGTGAACGGAAGTAAGGTGATCGTGGTGATCAACAAGGATCCGGAAGCTCCTTTCTTCAAAGCTGCCGACTATGGCATCATTGGAGATGCTTTTGAAGTGGTTCCGAAGTTGAACGAGGCGCTTCGCAAGTTCAAGGGTGCAAACGGATAATAAATATACCCTACCGCACCTGTAATGGGCCGTTTGGAAAAAATCAAGATGGGCATTTATGGGCTGCAATACAGCCAGACCCAGACGGGCGCCTATGCCTTGGTGCTCGAAGAAGTGGAGGGCAACCGCAGGCTGCCCATCATCATCGGCAGTGCCGAGGCGCAGAGCATTGCAATTGTGCTGGAGGATATGACGCCAACGCGTCCGTTGACGCATGACATCTTCAAAACCGTGGCCGACAATTTCGGGCTCGAACTGACCGAGGTGCAGGTTTACAACTTCGTGGACGGGGTGTTCTATGGCAAGATCGTGTTCACCGATGGTATCAAGAGTTACGAGACCGACTGCCGTCCATCAGATGCCATAGGGCTGGCCATACGTTTCAACGCACCCATCTACACGCACGAGTTCATCCTCAGCGCGGCAGCATTTGAGAAGGATGGCAATAGTGGTGGCATTCGGCCCATCGCCTCTTCGCGGCCTACAGAGCTGCCTCCGTCCGAGAACCTTTTCACGGCTCTTACGCCCGATGAACTTAACGAAATGCTTGACGATGCCCTTGCCCATGAGGACTATGAGCAAGCATCTAAGATCAGGGATGAACTGAACCGAAGAAAGTAAAAGGTCATTAGCCATTGGCTGAGGACATTGAACGACCAAGGGGCGGGTACGGTGAGACAGCTTTGTCGACCGCCCCGCCCTTTTCTTTTATGTGTGCGCTACCAGATGCGCGTTAACTACGGGATTACGGAGTGAGCAAGTTGAGCACTTCGTTCAGTCAAGCATTAAACATAAGCTTGCGTTTCATTAAGGGAATTGCCGTATTGGACGCTTTACTTGCGTGATCTGCGTTTGCCAGTTTCAAGTGGCTATGATGGCATATTTTTCTTCGGTCTTCCAAGAAATTCAAGGTTTCTTCGTGCGCCAGAATGGAACGACCAAGGGAATAGAAGGAGTATACCAACGCCCTCATACTTGACAGCTGACGGCAGTTCTGTCCACATATCGATGCGCAAGCAGAAATTGATCGCAGCTTCCAGTTTAGCCTCGCTACGCATTATCGGCCAAAGGGCTTACTGATAATCTGCGAACGCGACCGGTTCAGCTCTGTGGATTCCCCAGACGGATTGCAACCGCTCGTACTAACCCTGTGGATTCCCCAGACAGATCGCAAACGCTCGCACTGACCCTGTGGATTCCCCAGACGGATTGCAAACGCTCGCACTGACCCTGTGGATTCCCCAGACGGATCGCAAACACTCGTACTGACCCTGTGGATTCCCCAGACGGATCGCAAACGCTCGTACTGACCCTGTGGATTTCCCATGCGGATTGTAAACGCACGGACCAGAGCTGCAATACCTATCTCAGGCCACGACATGATATAAGATGCCGTCCTTTCTTACCCGCCACCTTTATCTTACACGTGAGACAGCGTCTTGATCGTGCAAGCGATAACCACCGCCTTTTTCCTTATCCTTGAACCACAGAACCGCACAGCCCGATCATGGACTTTCCTGCCTTGCAAATACCCATTCTACTTATGTTCGATATGACCACCAGCGCCACCAGCATACTGCGCGGGGTGCTGGGCATGGCCGTATTGGTGGCCATAGGATATGTTTTTTCGGACAATAGGAAAATCATCAACTGGAATATCATCCTCACAGGTATCGCCCTGCAACTGGTGCTGGCGGTTGGCGTGCTCAAGGTGCCTGCCATCCAGCGGGGGTTCGATGCCGTGGGCTCTGGGTTTGTGAAGGTCATCTCGTTCACCGATTTCGGTACTGATTTCCTATTCAGCTCCTTCGTTTCGGGTAATGCCGAGGCGGCTGTCATCAGCTTTGCCTTCCGCATATTGCCGACCATTGTGTTCTTCTCGGCACTGACCAGTTTCCTCTACTACATAGGGTTGTTGCAGAAGGTGGTGTACGTTTTCGCTTGGGTGATGAAGAAGACCATGCGCCTCAGCGGGGCCGAGAGCCTCGCTGCGGCCGGCAACATCTTTCTCGGACAGACCGAATCGCCCTTTCTGGTGCGTCCCTACTTGGAAAAGATGACCCGCTCGGAGCTGATGTGCCTCATGACGGGTGGCATGGCCACCATTGCTGGCGGGGTGCTTGCCGCCTACATCGGTTTCCTCGGGGGCGATGACCCTGCACAGCGGCTTCTCTTTGCCAAGCACCTGCTGGCCGCCTCGGTGATGAGTGCCCCTGCTGCCATCGTGGCCGCCAAGTTACTGGTACCCGAGCGCGAGAAGTTCAACGAGGAGATGAAGGTGAGCAAGGAAAAGATGGGCGCCAATGTGCTCGAGGCCATCGCCAACGGCACCACCGATGGGGTGAAACTGGCTGTCAACGTAGGCGCCATGCTGCTTGTCTTCACCGCATTCGTCTATATGGGCAATTGGATATTGAGCGATCTGATAGGCCAATGGACGGGGCTGAACGCCATCATTGCCGCTAACACGCAATACTCCTCCCTCTCGTTCCAGTTCATCGTTGGTTATGCCTTTGCCCCCATCGCATGGCTCATGGGTGTGCCTACCAACGACATCTTCCTCGTTGGGCAATTGTTGGGCGAAAAGACCATCCTCAACGAGTTCTACGCTTATAAGACCTTGGGCGAGATGAAGTTCAGCGGCCTCTTCAGCTCCGAGAAAAGCATCGTGATGGCCACCTATATCCTCTGTGGATTCAGCAATTTTGCCAGCATCGGAATCCAGATAGGCGGCATCGGCAGCCTGATACCAGATCGCAAGGGCCAAATGAGCCAACTGGGAATGAGGGCATTGCTTGGCGGCACATTGGCCTGTCTGTTCACCGCAGTGGTAGTGGGCATGTTCATGAGCTGAGGCTGCGTTCTTGCCTCTTTACAGAGCGAGACATCTGGATGATCGGGCAACGAATCATTATGTTCATGCACAATATGAGCCAAGCGGACATCACCTCCCTTAGAACGTTGCAACAATCGTCATGAATTGACAAAGTGAAAATGGACTGATAAACTGCCTTGGCCGTATTGACCTGAGCGGTCAATAGCCAATTGCAAACACGCTACTCGAGCGATGCGGCCTTCTGCTTGATCTCCTCGTCCAAGGGGAAAATGATGCGGCCTACAAAGGCGGCATGGCGGGCAGAATCGGCCAAATTGTGCATGGCAAGATGGTCGATATAATAGACCACAGCATCGCGCAGCAAAGGCGAACTGACAGGGTCGGGAACGAAGCTGAGGTCGCGATAACTGTTCTCAATTATCGGCAGCGCCTCGGCAATGAGCTTTTCGGCCTCAGCAGTGTTGTTCATCTTAAGATCTGTGATGGCCTTGGCAAACTGTACGTTGACATCCGCAGGGTCGAAGGTCATAATCTGTTTATAGATATGATTGGCCTTGCGCATATCGTTCTCCTGCACATATGTGAGCGCAAGAGCAATGCCTTGACGCTTCAGGTCGGTGATAAAATCCTTTTGAGCGCTGATGAAAGCACGGTCATCCTTGTCCTTGGATGCTGCTTTGGCCGTATACTTCAAAGCGTCACGCAAGCCACCTCTGTAGGTAGCCTTTAGCTTGGGATCGTCCGAATGGAAGAGAGCAAGATTGCACATGGCGGCCCACATGTAGGTCTCGGGGTCTTTCTTGGCATTATCATCCTCCATCAGGGCCTCAGCCTTTTTGAGCACCCATTCGTATTCGCCAGCGTCATACTTGGTCACAAGCTTGGTCATGCCCGCACCGACCACCTGTGCCTGCACTTGCAGACCAATCAGCATAAGGGTTATGACCATGAGCGCCCTCATCTGTTGACAACAATGCGTTGAACCATGGAACGACCATCCTTTACAGCCGATAGCAAATAGATGCCATTGGCGCAATGCTGAAGGTCTAGCACAGAAACGTTGTGGGCAATGGCTTCAGTGTGAAGGATGCGACCAGTGCAATCTGCTACCTGAAGCGCGCCACCCACCCAATCAGCTGGAAGTCCTACATTGATCACCGCACTGGCCGGATTAGGATACACCCTAAGATGAGCATTATTCACCTCGTTCATGCCCACGGGCACATAAGCTGAATTCTTGAGCTCAACGATCTTGTGTGTATTCGGCTGGGTATTGGACCATGCTGGGCCATTTGTAGCAAGGAACACACGACCATCAGGGGCAGTGCATATATCACGCAGCCGACCGAACACATTGTTCAGATAAACTATGTCCTCAAGAACCTGGTCACCATCCGTGTCATCCACCTTTACCGCCCTCAGATGCTTGTCCTTCAACACCGTGATGAGGAATCTTCCCTCCCATTCAGGAATGGAAGGATGCTCATAGAATATAAGGTCCGAAGGGGCTATGGTACTGCTTTCTGTCCAGATAGTTATGGGGTCTGCGTAATCGTCCATCGCATTGCAGCTGGTCTGCTCACCCGATAGGTTGCAATAGCCCTCAATAAGTGGCCAGCCGTAGTTCTTTCCCGCCTCAATGATGTTGAACTCATCATTGGTGGATGGGCCATGCTCCGAACTGTAGAGCTTACCGTTTGGTGCCAATAGAATGCCCTGCGGATTACGATGGCCGTAGGTATATACATAGCTTGATGGCCCGAAAGGATTGTCAGCTGGAATGGACCCGTCCAGATTCATGCGAAGAAATTTTCCATTCAACGAGTTCAGACTCTGTGGAAGCGTATTGGCCTGCTGTGCATCACCTGTTGAGATGAGCAGAGTAGTATCAGGCAGGATGAGCATTCGGCTACCGTTGTGTGTAGATGTCCCGGCAATGTTCTCCACAAGGGTTAAGGGATTGATCAACGCAGTACCGTTGTACTCGTAGCGCACGAAGCGCTCCCGGATATTATTGATGCCAGCAGAATAGGTGTAGGCCACAAAAACATGGGGTGTATTCTCGAAATCGGGATGCAATGCCATACCTAGCATACCCGACTCAGACGATTGATAGACACTTGATGTCAGATTGAGCACTACAGTACGAACACCTGTTTCTGGATTGAGGCGACTGATACGGCCCACGCGCTCAGTAAACCATATATGCTCGTCTGGCCCCCATATTATCTCCCATGGTATATCAATGCCAGTGATGACATTGCGCACATCAAGGGTTGTACTGCCTACGGTAACGGTGGTCTGTGCTTGCGCATTGCCGAATATGAAGGCGCCAAGAAGAAAAAGTAAACTGTAATAGTATTTCATGCGGGTTATAGGTATGTAGCGAATACGTGAAACACGTATTACACTATTAAGGTTTCAAACATTAGGCTATCAGCCCCATGGATTGGTGGCCCACACCGTGACCTCGGGCACAAACCCTCGGTCGTCCATTTGGAGCAATGCACAGATCTGGTGAGCTATCTCCGTAGGCCGAAGCTTATTCGCCACCTCAGCCCGTTCTAAACCATCTTTGGATCCGAAGGCCGTTGTCACCTCCGATGGGTTGAACTGTGTAACGCGCACATTGAACGGACGGAGCTCGTCCTGCCAACATTGGGTCATGCCACGCAGAGCAAATTTACTTGACGAATAGATAGTGCCCTTGGCATAACCCTTTAGCGATGCGGTAGAACCAATATTGATGATGTTGCCCGAGCGCTGCTGCTTGAAAATGCGCGCTGCCCCCTGCCCGACCATCATTGCCCCGAAAACATTGACCGCATAGACCTGATGCATATCATCCAGACTCACCTCCGTCAGTTCAGCCCACCCTTGACCCATCCCAGCGTTATTGATAAGGATATCGAGCCGGCCGAATTTCTCAGCAATGAGATTGAATATCCTTTCCACATCAGAAGGAACAGAAACATCTGCCACTATTGGGAATGCTCCCATGCTTTGAGCCGTGGCAACCAGTTTATCCTTGCTGCGCGATACTGCTATTACGGTGGCGCCCTTGTCCGCCAGCATCCTTGCGGTCTCTCTTCCTATCCCGCTGCTTGCCCCGGTAACAAGGGCCACTGCTCCATTCAATTCCATTTTCGTCTGCTCTTATGAATAGAACCACCAGCCTGCGGCAATGTTCTCATTTTTTGATCTGTAGGGTCGCAAAATCACGGTATCCGAGAAAGTTCTCCTTGAATCCTATAAGCTTGGAGGCATAAATGGAATAAACCTCATAGGCTGCAACATCATCGTTGCGTTGCATCACGAGGCGTGGTTCCTTGCCAGTGAATTCTGCTGCATGACGCTCCATCAGGTCTTTCACGGGGTCGAGATAAATACCCGTTACAAGGTCCAATTCTCCCTGCAGAACAGCTTCGAGTGCTAGTTCCTTGGTTGAGATGAAAGACATCTGCACCGAGTCTATATAAGGAAGCCGATTGCCGAAAGCATCATTGGCAAAATAGTCCTGATGGCGGATGAACAAAAGTGTAGTGTCCTCTGCATCCGCTGGTCGGAATGGCCCAGCACCGATGGACAACTGTCCACAATCTTCCCATGCCTTCTGCGAGATGATGGAAGCAGTAGGCTGCGCCAACACAAAAAGAAACGATTCGTCAGCTTTGGTGAGTGAAATGCGCAATGTGTAATCGTCCAGTGCCATAATACCGGAAATCTCCTGAGCAGTGCCTGCATTAAATGCTTCGACACCCTCAACCCTACCGCTGAAAGTGCTTGAATAGGCGGCCGAACCAGCTTTGCAGAGTTGCTTGAAAGAGAAGACAACATCATGAGCCGTTACCTCCCTACTATTGTTCCCAAAGCAAGGTTCATCATGGAACATTACCCCGTGTCGGAGATGAAATATATAGATCTTGCCAGATGTATCAGGCTCCACACGTTCTGCAATGGCCGGTGTAGGTTGAAGTGTCACGGGGTCAAGGCGCAACAGACCACAATGGACCTGATTGCCGATGCGCTGCAAGGACGCGGTGGTCAATTCATTGGGCGAAAGCCCGGCCGGTCGTTCCGCTTCCGCTACGCGCAACATGCCTCCAAGTTGAACATCACCTTTGGCAATACGCTGTGGGTCTGTTTCCTTCGAAGGGCTACAAGAAAATAATGTAACCGCAGTGGTGAATATGAGTAGAAGGTGCTTCATGACTTTTAGGTTGGTCCGTAATTCGTAACGATTGCCTTGAAAGAGCATACAACGATACAAAAAAAGGTGCTCCCCACCTTAATGCTTGTGCATGTAATGGAAGAGTTTGATGGATTTTTCTCACATTTGCGCCACGTTGCTCATTCATACTGTGAGTTGAAATCGGAATCCGTCTTCATAAAACAGTTGAACGTTAAGCATAACATACCTAATTATTGCCAAGGATAGACACATGAAAAAGTTTTGGACACTTTCGCTGATAGCCGCCATTGCTGCGGTTGCCCCAGTAACAGCAGGAACCATATTGCTTGAAGGGAACTATCATGGGAAGAACCTCTATGTGCAGAATCCTTTTGCTTCTGAAGGTGTAGGTTTCTGCACCTTCGAGGTAAAAGTTAACGGACAGACCACCACTGACGAAATCAACTCCAGTGCGTTTGAGATAGATCTGAGCTTCTTCCAATTGAAGCTTGGTGCACCAGTGGAGATCAAGATCATGCACAAGGATGATTGCAAGCCCAAGGTAGTTAATCCAGAGGTGCTGAAGCCAATAAGCACATTCGAAGTGTCTTCCATCGGTATTGATAAGGGAGGTGAACTGAGCCTGACAACCACCAATGAAACAGGTGAACTTCCTTACAAGATTGAACAGTTCCGTTGGAACAAGTGGGTTGAGGTTGGCGAGTTTGATGGAAAAGGCTCACCAGATAAAAACGAATACAAGGTTCAGCTTACCACAGTTCATAGTGGCGCGAATCGTTTTCGGGTGAAGCAAGTAGACCAACGTGGCAAACCACGTTATTCCTTTGAGGCCAAGACCACCTCTGCACTTCCTGAAATCACTTTCCTACCAGGCGATGGCAAAAAGGCGGAAACTTCCATCACATTCTCTGACAACACGCTGTATGAAATTTACAACGCCTATGGCAATATCGTAGCAAAGGGTGTTGCCAAGAGCGCAGATGTCAGCAAACTTGACAAAGGCACGTATTACGTTAACTATGGTACCAAGACCGGCACCTTCAAACGTTAACATGTAAACAGCATTCACAGAAAGGCCGACCGTCAATGGTTGGCCTTTTTTATTTCCACTGACCGCACTACTCAGAAACATGGAACAGATTGAACATCTTGGCATTGCCGTCCGCGACCTGAACATAGCTGTGCCGCTCTATGAAAAACTTCTTGGCACTTCATGTTACAAGCGAGAGGCTGTAGAATCAGAAGGAGTGACCACCGCATTCTTCTTAGCAGGAAACAACAAGGTGGAATTGTTGCAGGCCACACGTGAGGACAGCCCCATAGCCAAATTCATCGCCAATCGCGGTGAAGGACTTCATCATGTGGCGTTTGCCGTGAAGGACATAAACGCAGAGATGAGACGGCTGCGTGAAGAAGGGTTCCGCTTGCTGAACGAAGTGCCGAAAGAGGGCGCAGACAACAAATTGATCTGCTTTGTTCACCCCAAGGACGCAGGTGGAATACTGATGGAACTCTGTCAGGAACGCTGACCGAAAAGATCAATAATCGTTTCGCCATCTGTTAGGTGATAAGCATGTAGGCCAACTTTCCTGGCCCCTTCTATATGCTGACATGAATCGTCTATGAAAACAGTGTCCTGAGCATCCAGCCCATTTACTTCAAGCACCATTTGAAAAATACGCTCTTCAGGCTTACGCATGCCGACCTCACATGAATAATAGGTTCTCTCAAAAACAGAGGTGAGATCATTAAGCCCATGTACATCCTTGATAGAACGTTCAAAACTGCGCACATGAATGCTATTCGTGTTGCTGAGCAAAAAAATCCGCCTGCTGGTATTGAGCGAAGAAAGGAGTGACAACCGTTCCTTCGGAAGATCAAGCAACATGGCGTTCCATGCCCTGTCCAATTCCATGTCAGAGAGATGAAGGCCCAACTGGTGGCATAATTCAGTTCGAAAATGGGTTTCAGAAATTTCACCACGTTCAAATGAATCAAATAGCATGCTTTGAGCGGCCTGTGTGTATTCCTTGTCGAAGGCAGGAGCACCTAGGCGCTTGAACGCTGCTATTGTAAGTGCGTAGTCTATGTTGAGAATGACTCCGCCAAGGTCGAAGATGATATTTGTAAAATCGTCAGGAGCTGTATACATCGCTTTAGAATGGGACAAAACTACCCGTTCCTCAACGGATGTGCCTCAAGCCGATTGCTAATTAACTTCTATGGTTTACTTTTGCCGCCCATTTCGGGCCTATAGCTCAGTTGGTTAGAGCACTTGACTCATAATCAAGGGGTCGCAGGATCATGCCCTGCTGGGCCCACGCATGTTATAAGGGTCGTGACACCATAGTGTTGCGGCCCTTTTTTGCTCCTGATTCTCATAATTCTCAGAACTTTAGTACCCATCTGCAACATGATCCCAAAACCTTGGCGTCTTTGAAGGGTACTTTTGCGGCCCGAAACCTAACAACACACATGCTTCATCGTTTTTTGATCTGCGCATTGGTCGCGCTACCCTTTTTCTCTCGTGCTCAATATGAGCCCCCGAAAGATTACCGGCCAACGGATGGGAGTGCTGTTTCGCCAGCACCTTATAACTGGAAGACTGACAAAAAGTATAAGGGTTATACGATGCGGTCCTATTATTTGGAGATGCGCGATGGGATTCCGATAGCGGTGGACGTTTATCTGCCTAAATCAAAGGTGAAGGACGAGAAATTTCCGACCATTCTGCATCAGACTCGCTATTGGAGAAGCATCGAATTGAAATGGCCCTACAGCTGGTTTCGCAAGAATCCTATTGGTCCTTTAGGCGATTTCATGAAACCCGTGATCATGCAAGGATATGCAGTGGTTGTTATTGACTCGCGAGGCAGCGGTGCCTCGGGTGGCAAACGTCATCATCCATGGAGCAAGGACGAAGTGGCCGACATGACCGAGATCGTTGATCACATCATCAAGCAAGAGTGGAGCAATGGTATCGTTGGTGCGGCAGGAGCTTCATACAGCGGCACAACATCCGAATTCCTTACCACCGTTAAACATCCAGCCGTGAAGGCTGTGGTTAACATGTATTCGCTATTCGATGTGTACTCGGACAACGCATTTACCGGTGGTATGCATAATGCATGGTTCACTCGCGTTTGGGGTGAGGCCAACGAAGCTTTGGATGCCAATACGCTGCCAGCACATGCTAGCAAGGCCAAGAAATTCATTAAAGGAGTACTTCCCGTTAAAGAGGGTTTCAAAAATGAATCCGGTCGCGAAATCTTGGAGCGTCACATTCGTGAACGTGACAATCGCAATGTGCATCAAGGTGCCTTGACCATGGATTTTCGCGATGATGTGCCCAAGAATGGAGCTGCCGAAAATGCCGATCAGTTTAGCCCGCATAAACGTTGGAAAGCACAGAATGAATCCGGAGCCGCAGTTTATAGCTGGAGTGGCTGGTATGATGGAGCCTATCAGAATGCGGCCACCAAACGTCACATGACCCTTACTAATCCTAAGAATCGCCTTATCCTTGGCCCTTGGGAACATGGTGGTCGTTGGAATTGCGGTCACACCAATCCAGGGCCATCTGGATTTGACCATATTGGAGAGGTACTCCGTTTTTTTGATTATCACCTAAAGGGATGGGACACAGGCATTGATAAAGAGAAGTCGGTCCACTATTTCACCATGGTCGAAGAGAAATGGAAATCAAGCGATGAATGGCCTCCTAAGGAAGCTAGCCCATTTGCAGCCTATTTCGGCTCAGGAAACTCGCTGGACTGGAACAATGATTTCTCCCAGCATGAGCTGATGAAATCTGACCTCAAATTATGGGGCGATTCTTTGAACATTCTCAAAAGTAGAGGCGTTCAGAAAATTCTGGATAATATGAAGGGAGAAGGAAGAGTCTCTGCAGCCGAAGAACAACAATTAGCCAATTATCGCGAAATTGAAACCAAATTCAATGTGTCCTTGGAGAAGCTTAACTCCATGGCCCCTAAAATCCGCGAGCTGCGGGACAACACTCCCGCATTCGATATTTTAGAGGTCGATACCACATTGAGTCCTGGTTCTGTGACCCGCTACGAAAGTGTAGCTGGAAGATTGAAAACTCCGTTGGTCTATCCTGACCGAGCATCTCGCGACAGCGCGCTTCTAGTGTATGATAGTGCTCCATTGGAGGCCGATATGGAGGTTACTGGCCATCCAGAGGTGCTGCTACATCTGACTTCGTCCACCACAGATGCACAAGTGTTCATATATCTGGAAGATGTGGCGCCCGATGGTTCAGTTGAATATGTGACAGAAGGGCTTTTTCGAGGTATTCATCGAAAAATCGGAACGGAACCACCTTACGAAATGGCTGAACCCTTCCACACGTATCTCAGCTCAGACGCTATGCCGCTTGTTCCTGGCGAGGCCGCAGAGCTCAACTTCGGTATGCTTCCAGTATCCTATCTTTTCAAAAAAGGACACCGTGTGCGTGTAGCCATTTCCGGAGCTGATGCTGAGCACTATCGAAATATGACGAAAGATCAGCCGACCTATACTGTTCATCGTTCGTTTGCCCACCCGAGCAAGGTGGTACTGCCTGTGGTGCCTAGGTAGACTACCTTTGCGGCCATCGAACATGCTGCAGACCACTGATCTTCATTACACCTACCCGAACGGCCCATCGTTCACGTTCCCCGATGTGAAGGTGATCTGTGAGGAGGTACTGTTGATCCTCGGCAGGTCGGGCAGCGGCAAGACCACACTGCTGCATCTGCTGGCAGGGCTGATGGCTCCTACTAGTGGCATTGTAAGCATAGACAATACGGCACTCTCTTCTCTGTCGGGCAGCAAGATGGATGGGTTCCGAGGGCGTCACATCGGGCTGGTGTTCCAACAGCCGCTGTTCATCCGCTCCGTGAATGTGATGCACAACCTGCAACTGGCCCGCACCCTTGCCGGACTGGAGGCGGATGAGACCCGTGCCACGCAGTTGCTGGAAGAACTCGGCATGGCCGACCGCGCCTCGCAACTCCCACAGTCATTGAGCATTGGGGAACGGCAGCGTGTTTCCATTGCCCGAGCATTAATGACCTCGCCCGGCCTTTTGTTAGCAGACGAACCGACCTCCGCCTTGGATGATGACAACTGCAATCGTGTGGCCGAACTGCTGCAAAGTGCCGCAACGCGCCATGGTGCCGCCCTTGTCATCGTGACCCACGACAGGCGATTGAAAGACCGTTTCACCAACACCGTGGAGCTATGAACATGCTTCGCCTCAGTTGGGCCAACCTGAAGGCCGACCGCCTGAGCACCACGCTCAGCAT
>JBFYQB010000283.1:0-3635 GCA_041302955.1 Flavobacteriales bacterium | reverse complement strand
GATAAGATAGAACGTCATTTTCTTGGGAGCCACTAAGCATCCTTGAAAGGCCGTCTCTGCTCCCACTCCTTGGCTTTTATATTCACAATGAACCGCTTCACAATGCTATTGGTGAATCCGTTCAGGTGCTTCACCATCAGGCGGTAGCTCACCGGCTCAGCTCCGATCGTACTTTTTATCTCCATGGCGGTCCGTGCCAGATCTACTGATCGGGCACCATCCTGCACCGCATCATTCAACAAACGATAAAGCATGTTCTGATACAGCGCACAATCTCGGTTATGATCATAGTCTATGCCCACAAAACTGGCGTAGTTGTGCCCCATGCCACGGATGTAGGAATAGAAGCCGATAAGCTTGCCATCGAGGAAATAGCCATTGATCACAAACATGGTGTCCAGCGCGGCCTTCATGTCCAAGAAATAGCGCGGATGAATGCTTACCATGTGAAAATCTGACTGCGCTTCCACATTCTTGAACAGCTCCATGATGCGGTCGTTGTGCTGTTGGATATCTGTCTCCGAAAGTTGGCGCAGCTCCAACAGGTCAGCCTTTTTGATGGCAGCCTTGGCCCGTACGCGATACTTGGAGCTGTAATCCTCCATCACATCATCAAATGCCTTCCAATGCTCACGGATGGAGACCTCCATGTTGGGCTGCACTTCAAACGGAGTGAGTTCGGCATCCAAGAGCTTCATCTCTGCCTCCATGGCCGGAGTGATGTCCTTCACCAACAGACCACGCACCTTCTTGCCCGAACGGTCGGATGCAATGACCATTTTGCACACCGCATCTATGATCCGGGCACGTGCCGCAAGTTCCATATCGGCACGGAAGTATGCCGCATGGTCTCCCGATTGCAAGAGGTTTCCATGCACCAAAAGCCGCAACTTGACGCTCTCCATGCCTTTCATCACCAGACCTTTTGCGCGGTCAAATAGACTGATGTCGCCCACCTTTTCGGTGTCAACATTCTTGTCCACATTGGCGATGTGCACGTCCGTTTCCTGGAAATAAAGCAAGGCTATCGGTTCGGTCTCCTTGTAGGCCAATACATAGTGGAAGCACATGCCTTTGTAGGGATGCTGCTCCAACGCGGCCAAGTAGGGTGCCGACAAGAGAAAACTGCCACTCTGTTGCACCAATTGGCTCCAATGCGCAGTGGGCACATCGAACACAGAAGTGAAATGCGCAAACGAGATGCCATCTGGTGCCGAGCCATCATCGCAACGATGGCGAAGATCGGCTATGCGTTGGCGAATGAGGGAGAGCGACATATAGTGTTCTGATAATTAGCAGATAAGGGCCAAACTGTGAAGCTGAAAAAGGCTAACTGGCCAGTTCTTGCTTTCCCAACATGAGCTCCCGAACGTATTTGACCGGAGCAGAACCAAAGGAAAGGAATTCCTCATGGAAAGCTTTAAGACTGAAATCGGCTCCTTTCTGCTGGCGCACTTCTTCGCGCAGCAGCATGATTTCCCTGAAACCCGTGAAATAGCTGCACAACTGCACTTGGCTCAACGTGGCCCTGCGCCATTTGCCCTGCGCCTCAGCCTCTTGCTGAAAAGCCTGATTCATCAGTAGGTCCAGTCCTTGTTGCTGCGTCATGCCTTTTACATGAATGGAATAATCGAGAATGGTGTTGCACACCACGCGCAGATTCCATTTGCTGTACATGAATGCCATTTCGGGCGATGTGTTCGGAGCAGATTGCGCGGTGGCACCATAGCCTTGCTCCAACATCATCTTCTCGGTATAAACAGCCCAACCTTCTATCATTGCCCCGTTGCCGAACACCGCTTTAACTGTGCTTGGGGTCTTGTTGGCATAGACCAATTGTGCATAATGTCCCGGAATGGCCTCATGGATATTGAGCACCTGAAGGATGTAGGTGTTGTATTCCCGAAGAAAACTCTCGGCCTGTCCATCTGAATAATTGGCCAGCGAACCAACATTGTAATAGGTCTCGCCATTGGTCTCAAATGGGCCAGGCGAAGAAATGGAAGCACCTGCCACACCCGCCATATATGCAGGCTCTTTGCGCACTACCAGGGGCTTGTCGGCATCAAGGTCGAGCAGGTCTTTTTCTTTTACAAATGCCGCAAGCTCAGGTATCTGGCGCTCTATGGCCGTCTGAAAACTGTCGCGGTGCACGTGCTCCAACGACAGGCGGTCCACCATCAAGCGTATGGCTGCAAGCGTATCCGTAGGCATTGATTTCTTGGGGAAATAAGTCTGCCACATCTGCTTGGCTGCACCATACATATCAGCATGAAGCTGCTTTTTGGCATCCAAGGCCATAGCATACATCTCGTCTGCCGAATGCGCTGCACGGATGTCATGATCGAACTTCTGCGCAAACAGCTCTGCTCCTATCCTGAAATCGCGTGGGTTGGCCTTGGCAGCGGGAAGCACAACGGTTTCAAGGTGCTTCACATAGTCCTGCATGGCCTCCTTTGCGAATTCCAGCCCGGTTAGGATGTCGTGCTGCTCTTGTTCGCTGAGACCGGAAGCATAAACGCTGTCCAAAAATGCCGGACCGAACACCTCCAGACCGCCCTTGCTCTGCTGTATGGCCAGTTCGGTATGCTCAATGGTCGGGCGGTTGATGTTGGCCTTGGCAGCAGTGTAGTAATCCTCCACATTGTCAAACTTGCGCATCAAGCTGCGCAGACGTACATCAAGCGATGCGAATTTTCCGTTCAATATCTCTGCAAATGGGCCAGCTACATTGTAGGCAGCAGGATTCCATTCATACTCCTTGAACACCTCGTTGTACCAGATACTGGACTCCAACTGGTCGCGCACCATCCACAGGTCGGTGAGCGCAGACTGCGAAAGTTGCTGTCCATCAAATTGCTTCAAACTATCCAGATAGGCGCGGCTAAAGGCGACATTGGACGCGCGTTGCTGTGCATTGGGCACCACCAGCACCGAATCGAACTGATGCAGACCAACAGATGACGCCCAGCTCGGATATTGCTGCCAGTAAGCATCCAAGAAACGCTGCTGAAAGGCTTGGTAGCTGGCATCAGTGTTGGAATTTTCAGTTGCTTGATTCTTGCAAGATGAAATGGCCACAGCAGCCAAAGCAATTAAAATAGCATAACGCATCGAAGTTGTTTTGGGCAAAAATACAACACCCTCAAAGCCTTACTTGTCCAGCTATTGGCGCGGACATGTAACTTCGACCCCGACCAAACATTAACGCTATGAGAAGATTTTTCTTGATGTTGTCCCTATTCGTTGTAAGTGCGCAGTTGATGGCATCACCCCCAATAACACTCTATCGCACACTTAAAGATTTCCAAGCAAATAAAGGCACGGTGATAGGTGAGTTTGAAGGGTACGAATGGAACAAGGGGAATGTGTTGCTTTTCACTCCACCGGTCAAAGGAAAGAAGCCCGTTGAGCATGATGTGACCGCACATTGGGGATTCAGCATTGGCGAGCATACCTACCGTATGTATCAAGGTGTGCCGCACATCATTCTGAAACAAGGTAAAGGCATCTATTACGAGAACGGCCTTGCCCACATGGACATGACCATGGAAAAGAAAGACGGGTCGGACATTGATTATGGGAAATACTGTTTCCTGTCCAAAACAATAGAATCGGCCATTGTTTATGTGCCT
>JBFYQB010000282.1:0-3309 GCA_041302955.1 Flavobacteriales bacterium | reverse complement strand
TGCCCACCGCTGAACTCGTGCGGATAGCGGTAGAAATGCTCGGGCAACAGATTCACCCTTTCCAGCAGCTCCACCACCTTGGCCTTGCGCTCCGCATCGTTCGCATAGAGCTTGTGCACCTGCATGGGCTCCATGATGGCATCACCCACGGTGATGCGCGGGTTGAGCGATGAGTAGGGATCCTGAAAAATGATCTGAATGTCCTTACGGATGGCGCGTAGCTCGGTGGGCGTCATGCTATGTAGCGGATGACCATCAAAGATGATCTCGCCACTTGTAGGGTCAACGAGGCGGAGCACGGTGCGGCCAAGTGTGGTCTTGCCACAACCGCTTTCACCCACAAGGCCGAGGGTCTCGCCCGGATAAACATCGAAGGTCACATCGTCAACGGCCTTCACCCAGTCTTTCGTGCGACCGAAGAAATCGGCCTTCATCGGGAAATAGGTCTTCAGATTCCTGATGCTGAGAACGGGCTTTTGGGCATACAAGCGGTCGTGGTCGGCCTTGCGCTCTGCATCTGATTGGATGGCATTCTTGGTCACATCCGCAATACTGAGGTCCTTTTCAATGATGGTGCCCTCGTTGTTCACCTCCATGAAGTCGGACACCACAGGAAGGCGTTTCAAACGCACATCCAAGGGCGGACGGCAGGCAAGTAGTCCTTTGGTATACGGGTGTTTCGGGTTTTCGAATATCTCCATCACTGGGCCCTGTTCCACGATGCGACCTTTGTACATCACCACCACCTTATCGGCCAGTTCGGCTATCACACCAAGGTCGTGGGTGATGAAGAGAATGCCCATGTCGTTCTCCTGTTGCAGTTTCAGCATCAGGTCGAGAATGGTCTGCTGCACGGTCACATCGAGTGCAGTGGTCGGCTCATCGGCTATCAGGATGCTCGGGTTGCAGCTCATCGCCATGGCGATCATCACCCGCTGCTTCTGCCCACCAGAGATCTGATGCGGATAGGAACTGAAAATGGCCTCTGGTCGTGGCAGTTGCACCGTTTTGAAGAGTGCGATGGTCTTCTCCTTCGCCTCTTTCTTCGTCACTTTCTGGTGAAGAAGAATGGCCTCCATCACCTGATCGCCACAAGTGAACACCGGATTGAGCGATGTCATCGGCTCTTGGAATATCATGGCGATGTCGTTGCCACGGATGGCGCGCATCTCTTTTTCCGACAGCTTCAGCAGGTCGATAGTGCCGCGTGTGTCCGTATGGAAGAGCAGCTCACCGCCCGATATGGTTCCCGGAGGATTGGGAATGAGGCGCATCACCGAAAGCGATGTGACCGACTTGCCAGAACCCGATTCGCCCACAATACCGATGGTCTCGCCACGGTTGAGGGTGAAACTCACGTCATTCACGGCTTTCAGCACCTTGCCTTCGGTGCGGAATTCGGTGACGAGGTTCTTGATCTCCAGCAGTTTGGTCTTTTCCATCGGTGGCTTTAAGTCAACGTCCAAACTTACATCATCTTAAATGGATGATGCGCGTATGACGCAGCAATTCTGTGCGGCCGCTGCCCATGCGATGTATCGGGCATGTCATGGCATAGCTGGCAAATGCCCTCGGCTGGGTTTTATCTCCTTACTTTGCGAGCTGGAAGCGGACCTGACCGTGGCTTGATTATTGCCTAACCGTGCTGACCCACAGAAATCATGAAACATTCACTGAGTATTTTCTTTCTTGGATTGATGCTGTCAGCTTCGCTTTTTGCCCAGACAGCAGACGAGAGCATTACCAATGCCATCAAACTCGGCAACTACAAAGAGGTGTCCAAATACTTTGATGCCAAAGTGGACATGGCTGTGCTCAACAAAGAGAACAGCTATAGCAAGGCCCAGGCCGAACTCATCATCAAGGACTTCTTTGCTAAGAACAAGGTGTCGGGCTATCAGATCATCCACCGGGGCAAATCGCGGGATGGAGCACAGTATGCCATTGGCAGCCTGATAACAGGTACCGGCACCTACCGAACCTATGTGCTTACCAAAGGTGAGGGCGACAAGACCCGCATTCAGCAACTCCGGTTTGAGGTGAGCGAGCAGTGATGACCTTGGATGTCATAATTGACGAGGCGCTTCGCGAGGATATTGGCGATGGCGACCATACCACCGATGCCTGCATTCCGAGCACCGCAATGGGCAAGGCGCATCTGCTTGTCAAGGAGCAGGGCATCATAGCAGGGGTCGATCTGGCCCTGAGGATATTCCACAGGGTGGATGCCGATCTGCAAGTGGAGGTATTCATACCCGATGGATCGGTCATCGCAGTAGGCGATGTGGTGCTTACGGTAGCGGGCAGCTCAAGGTCCATCCTCAAGGCCGAACGGCTGGTGCTCAATTTCATGCAGCGCATGAGCGGCATCGCCACCCGCACGCATCAACTCGTTCAGCTCATAGAAGGCACCTCTGCCAAACTGCTCGACACCCGCAAGACCACCCCATTGCTGCGCGAAGTGGAGAAGATGGCGGTACGGATGGGCGGTGGGCACAACCACCGTTTCGGTCTGTATGACATGGTGATGATCAAGGACAACCATATCGACATGGCCGGAGGACTCGACAAGGCACTGCAACGGGTGCACGCGCATCTGGCCGCCTTGGGCAAGGACCTGCGCATTGAAGTGGAGGTGCGCGATATGCAGGAGCTCGCAGAGGCCCTGCGCATTGGAGGCTTTCACCGCATTATGCTGGACAACTTCGCTCCCGATGAACTGGCCATGGCCGTGAAGATCATCGATGGACGGTATGAGACCGAATCGTCCGGAGGGATAAACGAGACCACTATCCGCGCACATGCGCTTACCGGGGTGGACTATATCTCGGTAGGGGCATTGACGCACAATATCAAGAGCCTCGATCTGAGCCTCAAGGCGATCGACAATTGAACGCAGATGTTGCGCAGGTTCATTGTAAAGTTTCTGAAATGGCCGATCATCGCATGGGTCATTGCCTTCAGCAAAAAGGTGCGCATCCCCGGGTTTGACGGCCTTCCGCTGTATGATGTGCTCACATTCTTCATCATCGGCATTCAGAAAGGCTCGCTCAATATCCGTGCATCATCGGTAGCGTTCAATTTCATCATTGCCATCTTTCCGGGCATCATCTTTCTGTTCACCCTGCTGGCCTACATCCCTTTTGCAGGGTTTCAGGAGCAGTTGTTGGACCTGATGCGCGAGTTCCTCCCTTCGGCCACCTATGTGGTGGTGCGCGAAACCTTCGAGGACATCATCACCCAGCAGCGTGGCGGGCTGCTATCTGTAACGGTCATCTCGGCACTCTATTTCAGCACCAATGGCATCAG
>JBFYQB010000281.1:0-4756 GCA_041302955.1 Flavobacteriales bacterium | reverse complement strand
GGGTAGAATAAAAACAGAAAACTGAAAATGGTTAAAGCACTGAAACTGCGCATGGCGAATGGCGAATGGCAAATGGCCATTTTGATAAATCTGATTCTCCTCGCAGCCACCTTCACTACTACCGCCCAAGACAAAAGCAAGTTCCGTCAATTGCAGCAGGATCTGCCCACTCCAACGTCCTATCGCACGGCAAGCGGGGCGCCCGGCCACGAATACTATCAGCAAAAGGCCGACTATGTGATGGACATAGAGCTGGACGATGAGCAGCAGCGCATCTATGGTTCGTCTACCATCACTTACACCAACAATTCGCCCGATGTGCTCAACTATCTGTGGTTGCAGATGGATCAGAACATGAGTGCCAAGAACAGCGACACGCAAAAGACCGCCACCCAAAAAATGAATGACAAGATGAGCCCCAACGACCTCAAACGGTTGGAATGGGATTTTGATGGTGGTTTCAAAGTGGAATATGTGAAAGATGCTGCCGGCAACAGTCTGAAAGCGACCGTGGTGAACACCATGATGCGTGTGGACCTGCCCACCGCACTGAAGCCCGGAGGCAAGGTGAGCATCAAGGTGAAGTGGTGGTACAATATCAACGACAGGATGAAGATCGGGGGCCGTTCGGGCTACGAGTATTTTCCGGAGGATAAGAATTACCTCTACACCATCGCCCAGTTTTTCCCCCGCATGTGCGTTTACAACGAGGTGCAAGGCTGGCAGCACAAACAGTTTCTCGGCAAGGGTGAGTTTGCCCTTCCGTTTGGCGACTACACCGTGAACCTCACCGTGCCTGCCGACCACGTGGTGGCTGCCACAGGCGAATGTCAGAACCTCAGTCAGGTGCTGACCTCCACGCAGCTATCACGCTACAACGAGGCCAAGAATGCCACTGCGAAGCCCGTCATCATCATCAAACAAGATGAAGCGACCAAGAACGAAAGCAGCCGCTCCACCGCCAAGAAGACATGGGTCTATAAGGCCCAGAACGTGCGCGATTTCGGGTTTGCCTCCAGCAGAAAGTTCATCTGGGACGCCATGGCGGTCAACATCGGTGGCAAGAAGGTTATGGCCATGAGCTATTACCCGAAAGAGGGCAATCCGCTGTGGGAGCAGTATAGCACCCGTGCGGTGAAACACACGCTGGAGGTCTATTCCAAATACACCATCGACTATCCCTATCCCGTGGCCATCTCGGTCCATGCGGACGCCATCGGCATGGAATACCCGATGATCTGCTTCAACTTCGGACGGCCCGAGAAGGATGGCACCTACACCGAGCGGATCAAGTATGGCATGATAGGCGTGATCATCCACGAAGTGGGCCACAACTTCTTCCCCATGATCATCAATTCAGACGAGCGCCAATGGACGTGGATGGACGAGGGACTCAACTCCTTTGTGCAGTATCTGGCAGAGCAGGAATGGGACAAGAACTATCCTTTCAGACGCGGCCCGGCACCGAACATCGTGGATTACATGAAGGGCGACCCGAAAGGATTGGAGCCCATCATGACCAACAGCGAGAGCATCATCCAATTTGGCAACAACGCTTATGGCAAGCCAGCCACTGCGCTCAACATTCTGCGCGAGACCGTAATGGGCCGCGAGCTGTTCGACTTCGCCTTCAAGGAATATGCCCGCAGATGGGCATTCAAACACCCCACACCAGCCGATTTTTTCCGCACAATGGAGGACGCCAGCGGTGTGGACCTCGATTGGTTCTGGCGCGGATGGTTCTACACCACCGACTTTGTGGACCAAGGCATTGATGACGTGAAGTGGTTCCGAGCAGACACCAAGAACCCCGACACCGAGAATGCACTGAAGAAACAGGAGGACGCCTCCAAGCCTGCCTACATCACCGACCAGCGCAACAAGGACGCTTTCAAGAGCGTGGTGGAGCAGGATTCTTCCATGCGCGATTTCTACACCGAACAGGACCGCTATGGTGTCAGTATCCTCGACAAGGAGGAATATCAGTACTACGTCAACAATCTGGCAGAGAATGAGCGCAAACTGCTCGACCCGAAACGCAACTACTACCAGATAGACCTAAGCTCACCTGGCGAGCTGGTGATGCCCGTGATACTGCAACTGGAGTTTGCCGATGGCACCAAAGAGGAGCACCGCATACCTGCAGAAATATGGCGCATGAACGATAAGAGCGTGAGCAAGGTCTTCGTCTCCGACAAGGAACTGGTGCGCGTCATCCTCGACCCGCACCTCGAAACAGCCGATGTGGACCGTGCCAACAACCACTGGCCCCCGCAACAGCAGCCTACGCGCTTCGAGCTCTTCAAAGACCGCCAGCGCGGTGCCGAAGAGAACCCAATGCAACGCGACAGGAGGGCACGAGGGGTGAAGTGATACAGGGCCACAAAGTCGTCTGATCTCTGTGTCCGAATGCACCATTTCGACTTCGGTACCAACTGGTTTTCTGCATAGCGCACCATTCCCAGCTCGCAACAGACCACATTTCAGCGCAGCGTATCTTTTCTACTTCAGAACGGAGCATTTCTGCCTCGTAATGGAGCATTTCCATTTTGCGATAGACCACATTTCCGCGAAACGGTCTGTTCCTACCTCGAAATGGTGCATTTCTACTTCCTATTACTGCCAAGGGAGTTCCTGGCAATGCGCTGGAAGTTCGCAGCGATGCGTTAGTAGGTTGCAACAGTGTGCAGGCAATCCAGACTGATGTGCTTACACTTCCAATCGGTCGTTTAGGAGTTGCAGATGGTGCGATGGCGGGCGATAATGGGTCAGAACAACGGTAACTGCCCGTTATCTCCAGGCGACCATTTCCTTTCCGGTCTCGGGGCGGGTGGGGTGCTAGGTCCACTGTCTGACGATGGGCCACCTTCGTCCTCATCATCTGTAGAATCCGTGCCCTCCACTTCCGAAGCATCCAGACTCTCGTCCCTTGCCCCCTGTCCCTCCTCCCTGACAACCACGGGCGGCTCATAAGGAATAGGTTCCAGCAGGTCGATGGTGTTCACCGTTTCGGTGTTCAGGCGGTTGCCCTTGGCCTTGAGCCCCTTCACGGCTATGAACTCCTCCAAACGGAACTCTTCTGCCCTACCCGTCTCCTCGGCCGCGCGCTTGCGGTAGTTCACCTGAATGACCGGCAGCCAGTCAGACGACACAAGCTCCAAACGGAAATCATCGCCCTCGGGAATGAACAACACCTTCTTGTCGCTCTTCTCCAGCAGGAAACGTTTGGCCATGAAAACCTTCTTTTCCCCGTCCCAATAGATGGCCGAGAGCGGTTTTTCGGGAATCCATTTCTCGATGAGGATCATCTCGTCCTCAAACTGAGTGCTGAGGTCGAAGCCCGAGAGCTTGTAGTGGCCATCCTGCATCACGGTGAGGATGAGGTCTTCGGCAGCGAACTCGCCCAATAGCTGGCCACGTCCATCGGCATTTAGGCGCTGCACCGTGTCGTCAAACCAGATTTTGCGCGCTCCCAATGTGCTGAGGCCTTTCTCCTTGAATTCGATCTTGCGCACTGGATTCTTGGTCAAAGTATTGCCCTTCGCATCCCGGCCTTTGATGGCCTGCTCCGCAAAATCGAAGTCGAACTTCAACTTCTTGAGCTTGGGCAGCGGCTTGTGGTGGATGATGATGGTCTCGCCTTCGCCATTGGGGTTGGCGGTGAACCACTCCACGGTGCTGTTGGCTGTGCCAGCGGTGAGGTCGTAGTCCTTGTCGCGGGTCATGCTGGTCACCGGGAAGCGCTTCACGAAATAGCTGCCGCGCGGCCCATCGCGGTAGATCATGTTGTAGATGGTGCGCTTGTCGTTCTTGTGGAACACGCTCGCATGGATGATGTCCTTGCCCACGAACACCTTGTCGTCCACCTTCACCACCTTCATGGTGCCGTTGCGCAAGAACACGATGATGTCGTCAATGTCCGAGCAGTCGCTCACGTACTCATCCTTCTTGATGCCGAACCCGATGAAGCCCTCCGCGCGATTCACGTAGAGTTTCTCATTGGCCACGGCCACCTGCGCGGCATTGATGGTGTCGAAATGGCGGATCTCGGTCTTCCGCTCACGACCCTTACCATAACGCTCTTTCAGTCCTTTGAAATAATCGATGGCATAATCGACCAGATGCTCCAGATTGTGGCGCACTTCGGCCATCTTGCCTTCCAGAGCGAGGATGTTCTCATCGGCCTTGTTGCTGTCGAACTTCGAGATGCGCTTGATACGGATCTCGGTGAGGCGGGTGATGTCGTCCACAGTCACCTCGCGGATCAGGTGCTTGGTATGCGGTTTCAGGCCCTTGTCGATAGCCGAGATCACGCCCTCCCACGTTTCCTCTTCCTCAATATCGCGGTAGATGCGGTTCTCGATGAAGATCTTCTCCAGCGATGCGAAATGCCACTGTTCTTGCAGCTCCCCGAGTTTGATCTCCAGCTCGCGTTTCAACAAGGCCAGCGTCTGCTGGGTGCATATCTGGAGGATGTCTGTGACCGTGACGAACATCGGCCTGTCCTCGGCAATGATGCAGGCGTTTGGCGAGATGCTGATTTCGCAGTCGCTGAACGTGTAGAGCGCGTCTATCGTCTTATCGGGCGAGATGCCGGGCGCGAGGTGGATCACTATCTCCACGTCCTGGGCCGTGTTGTCCTCCACCTTCTTGATCTTGATCTTGCCCTTCTCGTTCGCCTTCAGAATGCTGTCGATGAGGGAAGAGGTCGTGGTGTTGTAAGGCACTTCGGTGATCACCAGCGTCTTCTTGTCCA
>JBFYQB010000280.1:0-2796 GCA_041302955.1 Flavobacteriales bacterium | reverse complement strand
CGCATGGAGTGAGGTTAATGGACAGATAACACCCCCTTCACGCTGAGTTGGTCTGCCCCAATTACTCTTGGGGCCAAATGGTAGAAATCTTATTACCCGTATTGGCCGGACTGGTGCTGTTCCTCTATGCGGTAAGCAGCCTGTCCGAGACCATAACGCATGCCATCGGAGACCGCACCGACCGATGGATACAGAAATTCACCTCCAACACTTTTTCGAGCATCCTTGTAGGCACGGTGGTCACCACCCTGCTCGATTCATCATCTGCTGTTATCATCATCACCATCGTGCTGGTCAACTCCAAGGTCCTCAGCTTCCGGCAGGCCATGGGCATTGTGCTCGGAGCCAATATCGGCACCACGGTAAGCAGCCAGATCATTGCGATGGACATCGGCAAATACTCGCCCATACTGCTGGTGCTCGGCTTTGTGCTGCTGTTGGTGTCCAAATCAGAAAAGGTCACCAATACAGGCAGGGTGCTGCTCTACTTCGGTGTCCTCTTCTTCGGGCTCTTCACCATGGAGAATGCGGTCGAACCCCTGCGGGATGAAGACTTCTTCTTGGAATGGCTCAAACGGACAGACGGCCCCGTGTTCGGGGCCATGGTAGGAGCGCTCGTCACCTTGGTCATCCAATCATCATCTGCCACAGTGGGCATGGCCATCATCCTTTCCAAAAAAGGACTGCTCAGCATGGCGGGTGGCATTGCCGTGATGCTCGGTGCAGAGTTGGGAACATGCAGCGACACCCTGCTTGCCACCATTAAAGGAAGCAGGGCAGCCCTCAAAACAGGTCTTTTCCACCTCACCTTCAATCTGCTCTCCATCATCATAGGACTCATCTTCTTCCACCCCTTTGTGGATATGGTGGCCTACATCAGCCAGAACGCCCCCATCGAGCGTACAATAGCCAATGCGCACATGCTCTTCAACATTGCAGGGGTGCTGATCTTCGTTTGGACCGTCCCGCTCTTCGAACGGTCATTGAACAAGCTGCTCCCCGACCTATCGGATGCGCCAAGCGCTTAGTGCGGGTGGAGTGAGGTCATTCCTCCGCTACGCAAGGGTATGTTGCACGGAGACGGACATCTGCTAGGATATCGCTCGTTCTGGCAACACCCAAGTAGCCTGGACTACTTCACAGGCCGCTTTGGAGGGAGTGTAAGTCGCTGTTTTACGATTGGAGAGGCCCGCTCTGCCGCGCGTCACCATCCTTTTCACTAGGAACAGATGCGCTACTTTAGCACCGATCAATCCCTCGACCAAGTTGACATCGCCATGAAAACACTCCAGTTCTCCACAACCATCCAAGCCCCGGCCATCACCGTCTATCGCGCCATGCTCGGGCTTGACGACATCAGCACCTACCAGCAATGGACCTCCGTTTACAACCCCACCTCCACCTACAGAGGCAGTTGGGACAAAGGCTCCAAGATCCAGTTCATAGGCACCAGCGAAGACGGGTCCATAGGCGGAATGCTCTCCGAAATAGTAGAGAACATCCCCGGACAGTTCGTTTCCATCCATCACTATGGAATGATAAGCGGTGACAAGGAGATAACCTCTGGCCCCGAAGTGGAACAATGGGCTGGCGGCCTAGAGAACTACACCTTTCAAGAAAATGGCGGTGTTACAACCGTTACCATAGCCCTTGACACCACCCCCGAATACGAATCCTACTTCAGCGAAGCATCCCCGAAGTCATTGGAACTGCTGAAGGAACTGGTGGAACGATGATTCTCCAAAACTTTCTCCCGTAGATTCTATGGGAGAGCTTTGCGAATAGCTTCCATCGCTCTGTCAGATGCAATTTTGAAGATTATAGCAAGCATCTATAAACCTAATGAGCGATTTAATATGACACCGAAGTTTCCCATCATCATACTTTCCCATTATTCGGTAGACATCATTCCGAGTCTAGGATATTTGAGACGTTCAACGGTTTTGGGAGTTCTGAAAGGGATGGATGGTAATGTGACGTTTGACGCTGATGGGCAAAAGTGGAAATGTGAACTCGTGTCAGAAAGAGTCAAGAACACATTCATTACACGCCTTTTAGCCAATACATTTTACAATCCCCAAGTTGACGTGCAGTATAATTGGGACAAGATTGGTCAATATTCGCTTTCCGAACTACAGAGTGATCTTAACGTTTGTATTGATAAAGATGATGACCTGTTGACACAATTTGTTGAAGGTGACATCCTCAAGAAAGCCATCAATATCGCTGACACTATCGAAGAAATCCACATTACCCTGAACAAATATGTGTTTGATGCCAATGAAGAAGAAATTTTGAAGGAACATGGGGTGGATTAGATATCCCTCGACCAATCAAGTGTTCCGATGCGCTCACCGAATAAACTGCTTCATGGACATCGAGATTCCCGAGGGCGACAGCATGCTCATTGATCTCAATAAGGCCTACAACCCCTATTGCGCCTACAGTACCCGCTATGCCTGCCCCATCACGCCCGATGACAACTTTCTGGACATCGAGGTGAAGGCAGGAGTGAGGATGGAATGACGGGGCGATTCATTAGTTGCGTTCTGCAATGAGCTTCCATTCTGGACCGCAATGTATACGAACTGGTCAGAAATGTTACTGTTCCGGATGGAAACGTGATGGATTCGATCGGAAATGTTACGGTTCCAGATGAAAACGTAAAGGTTTTAACCAAAAACGTAAAGGATTCACACGAAAACGTAAAGGATTCGCTCGGAAACGTAAAGGATTGACGTGAAAACGTAAAGGATTCACTCAGAATCGTAAAGGATTCGCTCGAATCTGTAACAA
>JBFYQB010000279.1:0-9552 GCA_041302955.1 Flavobacteriales bacterium | reverse complement strand
GGTGAAGGCCATGCAATACATGTTTGAACATCAGAGGGGAGAAACATTCCTAACTTCGCGCAAAAGTATGGGTATTTTCCCAAGAGGATGAGCGAAACACAGCGGGGGAGCGGAATCGGTGCTTTGGCACGGCTCAACAGGTATTTCTGGAAATACAGATGGAGGTTCTCGTTGGGCATTCTGTTCGTCACCATCAGCAACCTGTATGCGATAGTGCCGCCCAAGTTGGTGCGCGTCACCTTCGATTTTCTCGGAGACCTGAAGCCTGTCTTTCACCACTTCAAGGATTCCGAATCTGAAGAGAGTCTGTTCGGGCTCTTGGCCATTGCATTCATCTGGTTCGGGGCGGTCGTGGTGCTCAGTGCATTGCTCAAAGGTGTTTTCATGTTCCTGATGCGGCAGACCATCGTGGTCATGAGCCGCCATGTGGAGTTCGACATGAAGAACGAGATCTACGACCATTATCAGCGATTGTCACTCGGATTCTTCAAGCGCAATAAGACGGGCGATCTGATGGCACGCATCACCGAAGATGTGTCCCAGGTGCGCATGTATCTCGGCCCGGCCATCCTCTACGCGGTCAATCTGGTCGTGCTCACCGTGCTTGTCATCTACAACATGTTCCGCGTAAGCCCAACCCTTACGGCCTATGTGCTCATCCCGTTGCCCATCCTGTCCGTCACCATTTACTATGTGAGCCAGCGCATCAATATCAAAAGCACACAGGTACAGCGGCAATTGAGCGCCATGAGCTCTTTCGTGCAAGAGGCCTTCTCGGGCATCCGGGTGCTCAAGGCCTACAGCAAAGAGAAACAGTGGGGCGCCTCCTTTGCCAAAGAGACCAACCGCTACAAGGACATCTCGCTCGAACTGGTGCGCATTCAGGCCACCTTCTTCCCCACCATGTTGGTGCTCATTGGGCTCAGCACCATACTCACCGTATATGTGGGCGGCATGCAGGTCATGGCAGGCGAGATAAGCACTGGCAACATTGCCGAGTTCATCATCTACATCAACATGCTCACTTGGCCTGTGGCCGCTCTTGGGTGGATCACCAGCATCATCCAACGGGCATCGGCATCACAGGCGCGGATAAACGAGTTTCTCGACACCGTTCCGGAAATAGTGAACACCGCCAAGCAAATGGTGCCCATCAAGGGCGGCATTGCGTTCCGCCATGTGCGGTTCGTTTATCCCGATAGTGGCGCTGTGGCGCTTGACGATGTGAGCTTTGAGGTCAATGCGGGCCAAAGCCTGGCCATCATAGGCCGCACCGGCAGTGGCAAATCCAGCATCGCGGCATTGCTCACCCGTGCCTACGATGCCACAGAAGGCGCGGTACTGCTTGATGGTGTTCCCATCCGCGACCTCCATTTGGATGCCGTCCGTTCTGGCATGGGCTATGTCCCTCAGGACGTTTTTCTATTCTCCGATTCCATTGCAAACAACATAGCCTTTGGGCTCAAGGAAGACACCTACAGCATGGATGATGTGAAACGTGCCGCCCAGCAGGCCGACATTCACGACAACATCATAGAGTTCGACCATGCGTACGAAACACGGGTTGGCGAGCGCGGTATAACGCTATCGGGCGGCCAAAAACAGCGCATCAGTATCGCCCGGGCCATCATCCGCCATCCGCAGGTGCTCATTTTTGATGATTGCCTCAGCGCTGTCGATACGCAGACCGAAGAGAAGATACTCACCGAACTGCGGCTGCTCATGCAGGGCCGTACCACCATCCTCATCAGCCATCGGGTCAGCACCGTGAAGCATGCCGACCAGATCATGGTAATGGATCACGGCCGCATATTGGAGAAAGGCACCCACGATGAACTGCTTGCGGCCGAAGGCGCCTATTTCTCCCTTTTCCAACAGCAGATGTTGGAAGACAGCAGAGCAGATAAGGTCTGACCTGTCCATTTCGATGAACATCACCCAACTTGCGGTGAGCATCGATGTCGTTTCGACAAACCACCGTTTGTCCTAGACGGAGCATTGAAGCATTTTTTTCGTGCCATCTTAATTTCTATGCTTTTGACATGTAAGTTTGACAGAACGATTCACGCTGATCACACCTTCATGCACATGGCAAACGAAGACCAAGACAACCGGAATGACATCTATGAAGGAAGGCTGAAGGCCGGAAAACGCACCTACTTCTTCGATGTTCGCGAAACACGCGGAGGCGAGTATTACCTCACCCTGACCGAGGTGACAAAAAAGACCGACAGAAGCGGCAACCCGAGCCACATTCGCAACAAGCTGTTCCTTTACAAGGAAGACATGGACGCATTCGTAGACGGCTTGCAGGATGCCATCCACTTCATCCGCGAGGCCAAAGGACAGGAATATGGCACCGAGGGCCGGGCGTACGACCACGAATCGAACGCGGGCAAAAGCGACACCACAGACCACCAGGCCGAAAACAATGCCCCCAAGGACTACAACGCAGATTTCACCTTTGACGATCTCTGAGCTTCCTACCCTGCAAGCCAATCGCTTGCTGCTCCCGCTGCCCTGAGTCCATCCGCATCACATGCCCAGACCGCATCCCGCCAAAGCGTGGGGTGCGTTTTTTTTTGGCCAAATGCCTCAAATGCCCTGAAAACCTGATAAGATGCTACACTACACGTATAAGATGCTACACTACACGTCTTAGATGCTACACAACACGTATAAGATGCTATACAACACGTATAAGATGCTACGCTACACGCCTTAGATGCTACACAACACGTATAAGATGCTACGCTACACGTCTTAGATGCTACGCTACACGTCTTAGATGCTACGCTACACGTATAAGATGCTACGCTACACGCATGTTGAACAGCATCTTATACGTGTAGCACTGCATCTAATTGCTGTAGATATATGACAAGAGGTTGATGTATAGCTACAAAGGCATGTTGTGGAGCATCTAAGGCGTGTAGCGTAGCATCTTATGCCTGTAGCATAACATCCAAAGCCTGTAAAAGAGTATCTGTCTGATGCATCAAAGCCTCATGGGCTTGAAGCGAAGCAACCAGAGGCCGAAGCGAAGCATTTAAATGCCGATCTGCACCGATAATGGTCTGACCAGCGGGAAAATCCCATGCGCCTGCACGACTGCCCGCCACCGTGACCAACAAAAAACCTCCCCTTCCGCCATGGTGCGGAAGGGGAGGTTTCATCATTAAAAGCAAAGGATCAGAGCAGTTCGGCTTTTGAGCTGGCCTGAGCTGATGAAGTGCGCGTACCTATCCCAAATTGGAATATCAGCCCCTGATAGTCCGACCCCTTGGGGTTGCCATCAAAAGACACCTTATTGGTAAAGACCTTCAGGTTGCCCTCCTGACGCACAAGGTATAGAGGGGTCTCCTGCTGCAACGGAGCTGGGCCGTTGGTTTCCAGAAAGCGGTAGTTCACGCTGGTGACCCAAGCGCCAAGGTCGGCAATGGCCACTTCCATGTTCCATGTGGCACCACCGTCTGCACTGGACAACCGCGTGCCGAGCAGTACCGGCTCGTCATCTTCCACCTTGGTAAGGCGTCCACTGCCCGATCCGCTCAGGGCATAGCGGCCAATGATGACACTGGACTCACCCGCAATGAAGTCCACATCATAGGTCTGGGCCTTGCGCAGGATAAGGGTGCCTTCGAGCAATGCATCCTCGCACTCCCATTTGCCTGTTTCGGGGTTGAGGACGCCTGTGCAGGCATAGGGCGCGGTCCAACGGGCAAGGCCAAGGTTCTGGTTCACGTGCGACTTCTCGAACTGGATGGTCTGCCCTTCGGTGACGGTAGGAGGCGTGGTGGTCTCATCTATCGCCCCTTTGGTCGTGAACTCTACGCTTGCAACTTCCTGATTCGGATCATCGACCACCACAACGCGGAAGGTAGCTATACCGTTAGCATCGGTCGTAGCGACAATCGGCCCGATCTTGGCGCGTTTCAGTTCGGGCGCCTGAGTCACTGTGCGGCCAGAAGGATAGAGGAAGATGGATCCGGAGAATTCGCCCGGTGTGCCATCGGCCATGGCCCATTCGAGGTCGATGTCAACCAGTTCGAAGTGGTCGTCAGGCCCAAAGTTGAATTGATTTGCAGCAGAACGGAACACCCGTGAGTTACCCACACGGCACAGGTCAGCTTCGAAAACGGTCACATCGTTGGGGTCTTCGCTGTTGCCAGCGGCCTTGAAGGTAACACGGCCTTTAGGGCGGCAGTCGGTGGGCAGGTTGCCAAGAGGGCCGTTGAACTGAATGACCATACGACCCTGATTCATTTGGAACCATATCTCGGGAGCATTGCCATCCACACGCGCCATTGCTCCGTTGGCAGAGGAGGCCACCGAGCTGACGCCATCGGTCACATTATCCTCCATTTCATCCTTGCTACAGCCTGTGGCCAGCAGACCTACGGCTGCAAAAATCCAGATCAATCGTTTCATTCGTGAGTGTTTTGAGTTGATGATGGAACAAATGTGCGGCTGCCACGCAGCATTGGCAAGCACCGATCCATGGGTGGTGTGCGCCATTTCATGAATGGTAGTTATGGCAGCCCACGCAGGCCGTTCGGCTATGGGGCGAATGCTTTTCTTTGGGCCGATGCGCCCTGCCATTCTTCTCATCCTATGCGTGTTGTCTATGGCGGTCAGGGCGCAGCATCCGTCCTATTGGACATTGGACAACGCGCAGGGATTGCCCTCGCTGAAGGTGTATGACCTGATGGAGGACAGCCTTGGGGTGATGTGGATGGGCACCTCAGAAGGACTGGTGCATTATGATGGCCTTGCCATGCAGACGCTGCACTGCACCAATGCCCGCACCGATGGGCGAAGCCTCTTGCGGGAAGGACGGAACGGGGAGGTGTGGAGCATGAATTTCAGCGGGGAGCTCTTCTGTGCCACCTACGACACCATGCGGAATGCGTCCCATCTATTGCAGGGGCTGCGCTCCAAGTTGGTGGATATGCAACGCATGGGCGATGCGCTGCTCCTGCTCACGTCTACCGAACGGGCCACCATGCCCCTCAGCACCCAAAAGTTGCAGGGGCTGATCACGGCCACTGCGGGTACAACGTATTATGGCATGGCGCAAAACCGCTGGGCCATGACATCGCACGGGTTGCTGAATCTGCGCACGGACAGCCTGCGTAGCTCCCCCAACGAAGATCCTTCTAACGTCTGCACTTCACAAGGGGCAGATTTCCGCTACTACTATGCCACTGGAACCGTGGAACACCTCACCGATGCAGGGCAGACCGGACTCGTGGAGGGACTGAGGCGCTGCAATGGTACCATCCCGCTGATAACAGGCGTGCGCGTCACATCCGCAGGCACATGGGTTATGACCTACGATGGGGTGTATCTGGTGGAGCGCGATGCATGGCTCTTTCCATCAACGCCCATTTCGGATGTGGTGGAAGCGCAGGATGGCGCACATTGGTTTGCTACGCTCACAGATGGTGTGCGCGTGGTGCCCGACCTGCAACTGACGCGCTATGCCCGCGAGCTGGACGGACTGCCCACCGAGCGGTTCAACCGCGTCCGCAGTCTTGCCAATGGCAACGTGGTGGCTGCAGACAATAACGGGATGGCGGTGCTCATCCATCCGCAACGTGGACTGTTGGCAACCTTCAAGGCCGATGTGGCCCGCGAGAGCGAAGCGCTGGAAGTGGACACGGTGAACGGGCGGATCATTGTGGCGTTCGGCAGCCTCTATCTGCTGGACATGCACACGCTGCGTCTATTGGCCAAGATGGATGGAAATTTCAAGAGCATCGCCCTGGCCGATGATCGGCTTGATGTGGTGAATGGGCCGCTGTTGGAACGCATTGCCTACGATGGTCAGCGCTTCGGCACCGCAGAGCGCCATGATCTGAAAGACGCCACAGCCCTGAAAGTGATCGCTGATGCCCAAGGCCGCATTTGGACGCTTACGGACAAGGGTGTGCTGCTGGATGGCCGCCCATTCGCTGGCCTTGCGGCTTTTCGCCCGCGCCTTGCTGCACACGGGGCCGATGATGTGCTGTGCTTCTCCAACGGCAAGGACAGCATTGCTTGGATGCGCAATGGCGAGGTGGTGCAATGGACGGTGCTCGCCCACGTTCGGCAAGGCGCAGCGGTAAAGGACATGGCCATCACTGCTGGGCATCTGCTGGTGCTGTTCGGCAATGCATTAGGGGTGATGGACCGCAATACGGGCACGTGGGTGCGCCATGCGGATGGGCAAGGATTGCCATCTACTGATTTGAAGGCCCTCACCGTCAGTAACGGCCGCGTGTGGGTCGCCTCGTTCAATGGGCTGTATGCTCTGCCCATCGCCTGGTCGCAGACCGCCTTTCCGCCTTTGGTGCTGCTACGCAGATTGAAAGTGAACGGTATGGACCGCCCTGCAACGGGCCCTTTGCACTTGAAGTATTTTGAGAATGATCTGGAGATTGTGCTGCGCGGCATCAGCACCAAGAGCAGGGGCAAGGTGAAGTTTGCCTTCCGGCTGGTGGGCCTGATGGATGACTTTGAAATGAATGGCGCGGCCGATGTACTGCGGTTCCGCGCCCTTGCTCCGGGCGATTATCGTTTGGAAGTAGTGGCCATGGACGGCACAGGCCAGCAGAGCACCACACCCTTGCAACTCCAATTCAGCATTGCGGAGCCGTGGTATGCCTCATGGATGTTCTATCTGGTCATGGCATTGGTGCTGGTGGGCGTGGTGAGCGGTGTTTTTCTTCTTCGCATACGTTACATCAACCAACGGAACTCCCGCCTGTTGGAGCGTAGCCAACTGATGCAGGACCTTCGGGCATCGCATCTCACCGCCTTGCGGGCGCAGATGAATCCGCATTTCATGTTCAACGTGCTCAATTCCATCCAAGGGCTGTTCACCATTGGCAGCACCGAGAAGGCCAATGCGGTGATGAGCCGTTTTTCGGAACTGATGCGCGCCATATTGGAAGTGAGCGGTGAGAACGAGATACCGTTGCAGCGCGAATTGGATCTCATTGCGCTCTATCTCGAACTGGAGGCCGTGCGGCTGGGCGATGCGCTTTCCTACAAGGTGCAGGTGGCGGACGACCTGCGGCCTGCGTCCATTCTCATCCCTTCCCTGTTGGTGCAGCCATACGTGGAGAATGCGGTGAAACACGGATTGCTGCACCGCAAGGGCGAAAAACACCTCGTGGTGGAAGTAGCAGCCATGGACAATGGCACCACCCTCGAAGTACGCATCACCGACAATGGCATCGGTCGAGAAGCAGCGGCCAAGCTGCGTGCCCACCACCATCGACCGTTTGCCACTGCGGCATCGGCATCTCGCCTTGATCTGCTGAACATGGACCGCCCACGCAAGATAGGTGTGCACTACACCGACCTGATGGATGCCCAAGGCCGACCGAGTGGAACCTTGGTGGTGCTTCATCTTCCATTACACACCACAGATGCTTAGGGTAGGGATCATAGAGGACGAATTTCTGGCCCGCGAATCGCTGCGGGTGTTCTTGGAGCAACACTGCACAGGGGTCAAAGTGCTATTCATGGCCGCAGACATGGATGAGGGGCTATCCGCCATTCGAACACATCGGCCCGATGCACTGTTTCTGGACATCGAGATGCCCGGCCACAGTGGCATGGAGATACATACGCTGCTCGGAACCACCAAAAGCCCATTGTTGGTGTTCACCACGGCCTACGCCAACCATGCTGTAGATGCCTTTGGCCTCGATGCAGTGGATTACTTGCTGAAACCCATCGACATCGTGAAACTGCGCAGAGCGGTGGCACGCATCAGCGAACGTATGGCCCAGCCTACACCATTGCACGAGGACCGTCTTGCGGTGCCCACGTCCAATGGGCAGATCTACATCGATACGCAGCTTATCGACCATCTGGCAGCCGATGGTTCCTACACAGAGATCCATCTGACGGACGGCAAGCGCCATGTGGTGAGCAGAAAACTAAAGGACCTGGAAGAGCACCTCAACTCCAGCCGCTTCATGCGCATTCACAGGAGTTATCTGGTCAATCTGAGTCACGTGGAGGCTTTCATCCGCGAATCCAACAGCAGTGTGCGCATGCGAAGTGGTGCGCTGTTGCCCGTGGCCAGAAATAGCAAGGATGCGTTGAGGGAAGCGCTTGGTGGGTGATGGTGAAAATGCGGTCAGATGGTCAATTCCAACATTGGGTCCCAGAAATGCGAGCCGAAATTCTGTATCTGATCATTGATCACGATCATGCCTTCCTGCTCCAATAGTTGTTGCATGCGGTCAGGTTCTGGAAAATGAGCCTTTCCACTAAGCATTCCGATGCGGTTCACCACGCGATGGGCCGGCACAGGTGGCATGGTCGCGTGAGCTGCATTCATGGCCCAGCCCACCATACGGGCGGAGCGGGCACTGCCTAGATATCTGGCTATGGCTCCATAGCTGGTAACTCTGCCTTCGGGTATGAGCCGCACCACAGCATATACATCAAGGAAAAAATCACTTGTCATGGCACATTGAGCTCTTCTTAGGCCTATTCAAAAACGGCAAGCATCTTCAGAGGGTGAACGATACATAATTGATCTTTCGGCCCTCTTTAAGCCACAGACCCTCGTAATAGGTACGGATGCGCAACACCTCCTCGCGCTCATTAAGATATGGGGAAATTTGGGCTTCGAGGTCAGGATAGAGATCAGTGCTTTGTCCCAGAACCGTGAGTCCCTGCTCGGCTATCACCTCCATGGTATATTCCCAGAGCGGATAGTTGTCCGTCTTGAGATTAATGGTGCCCCCTTGCTTGAGCAACTGACGATATCTGTCCAGAAACAGTGGCGAAGTGAGACGCTTACGGGCTTTCTCAGGTTGCGGATCGGGAAAGATGATCCATATCTGCTCCACTTCTTCGGGCCCAAAAAGCTTGGCGATATGATCGATGTGCGTCCGCAGATAGGCCACATTGGTCAGTCCATCGCGCTTGGCCTCGGTTGCACCTTTCCAGATACGATTGCCCTTAATGTCAACTCCGATGAAATTGCGCTCGGGAAACATTCGCGCCTGACCAAGGGAATACTCGCCTTTGCCACAGGCCAGTTCCAAGGTGATGGGTCGGCTGTCATGAAAATGGTCAATAGCCCATTTCCCGCGTAGCGGAAACTCATGGATTACATGACCATTGGCAACCTCCACACAGTTGTCAAACTTGCCGACATCAGCAAAGCGCGAGAGCTTTTTACTGAGATTCGGTTCAGTTAAGTCGAATTTCCTCCCCATGCGTGTCAAAGATGTGATACTCCAACATGGTGTAATTCGTGGACGTCTCTACCATTATCTTTTTGCCATACTTACGGCTCCATTGTTGAATGATGGACTTGCCGACCAAGCCATCCAACATTCCCCATTCACTCTTTGTGAGGTGGCTGCCGATATAAGGATGCACTTTCAGCACAATAGCCTTCTCGTTCTGCTGTTCTAGCACATAGCGCACACTGCCTTCAAGTTCCTCCTCAAAAAGAATGCTCGCCTCTATCTCTCCGCTGCCCAAGCAGGTCGGGCATTTCTCGCGGGTCTTGATATCCATCTCTGGTCTGACCCG
>JBFYQB010000278.1:0-4095 GCA_041302955.1 Flavobacteriales bacterium | reverse complement strand
GAACCATTCGCGCGACCGCCATGCCTTCGAGACCAACTATTCGGTGCGCAACATCCGCAACACCTACATCAGCGCAAAAGCCAGCTACAGGCTGGAAGAGCAGCGCGACTACAGGGTGGGGGTCGAATTTGACCGCCCATTCTACTCTACCGTTACGCGTTGGGCCGGAGGCGTGGCAGTGTTTCAACAATTGAAGACCGACACCATCTACCAGCCCGACAGCACGGCCAGGTTTCTGGCATCGAGCGCGGTGCCGCAAGACTATTGGGCCGCAGGATCGTGGAAATTGGCCAAGGGCAACACCGAGGACGACCGCGCCACCAACCTCATCATCGGTGCCCGTATCAGCAGCATCGTGTTTATGGAGCGGCCTGGGGGGGCATTCGAAAATCTTGAGATCTACCGCGACCGGGCCACATTTCTCGGTTCCGTTGGGCTTAGCACGCGGAAGTACCTTCGCGACAGATACATCTTCAACTACGGTTTCATTGAAGACGTTCCCATTGGGCGGTCCTATGGGCTGGTGGGAGGCTATGAAATGCGCTTAGACCCCCGCTGGTATGTTGGCGCCCACTACAGTTGGGGGCAATACTACCGTTGGGGCTATTTCAGCATCTCGCTTCGGTATGGCAATTATTTCCGCTCTGGGGCCTATGAGCAAGGTGCTGTACAGGGCGGCATCAGCTATTTCACGGGGCTGTTGGAGGTAGGCAAGTGGAAATTCCGTCAGTTTGTCAAACCCGCCTTTACCGTGGGCATTGCGCGTCTGCCCAACGACAACATCACGCTCAACGAAGGCCGGGGCGGCATCCGAGGGTTCGTCAGTTCGGAGATAAGCGGCACCCACCGCCTGCTGCTCACCTTGCAGACACAGAGCTATGCACCTTGGAAACTGCTCGGATTCCAATTTGGCCCCTACTTCGTTTTCTCCATGGGAGTGCTGGGCGATGCGCGTGCTGGGTTTGACAAAAGCACCGTATATACTCAGTTTGGCCTCGGTGTGCTGGTGAACAACCGCTATCTGGTATTCGAAAACTTCGAACTGTCCATTTCGTTCTTCCCGCTCATCCCCGGCACAGGCGAAAACAACGGTAAGAACATCATCATCGGAAATACTTTCAGCACCACCGATTTCGGGTTTCCGGACTTTGGACTGGGCAGGCCAGAGGTGGTGGGCTATTGATCGGAGTAAAGGCAGCTGCAACAGACTTTTAATTACGGACTTCTACCTAGTTGTCGGCCGCTGCGCACCGTAACTTCGGGCCTGTGATGAGAACAGTCATTTTCACTGTAATTGCCGCATTGCTCATGACCCTTCATGTTCGGGGTCAACGTGTTGGTGTGGTGCTTAGTGGAGGTGGAAGTAGCGGTCTGGCGCACATCGGGGTGCTTCGCGCACTGGAGGAGAACGGCATTCCTATAGACTACGTGGCCGGCACAAGCATGGGTGCCTTGGTGGCAGCCATGTATGCTGTGGGTATGACACCCGATGAGATGGATGCGTTGGCACGATCCAAGCCATTCTATGAGATGGCCAAAGGCATCATCAACGAGGATTACAAATATTATTTCAAGACCAACGAACCAGACCCATCATGGGTCACCATGCGGTTTGAGATAGACAAGGGCATCAAGACCTCGTTGCCGGTCAATATTGTTTCGCCCTATGCCATGGATATTGGTCTCATAGAGTTCATGTCACAGGCCATTGCTGCTGCCGGATATGATTTCGATAGCCTGTATGTTCCGTTCCGGTGTGTGGCGGCCGATGTGGCAGCCAAGCAGCCCGTCATTTTCCGAGATGGCGACATGTGTCAGGCCGTACGCGCATCGTTCACCTATCCGCTCTATATGAAGCCCATCAAGGTGAATGGGAAACTGTTGTTTGACGGAGGCATCTACAACAACTTTCCAAGTGATGTGATGATCAGGGATTTTCAGCCCGATATCATCATCGGCAGTGTGGTGGCGAGCGAACTTACCGCACCCGAACAGGATGACCTCGAATCGCAGCTCAAATCGCTGCTCATGCATCGCACAGACTATACGGACGTGGGCGATTGTGGCTTCATCATCGCACCCAAGATCCCTAATGTGCCGGTGATGGATTTCACGCGCAATGGAGCGGTTATAGATGGAGGATACACCACCACACTGGAGCGCATGCCCGAAATAGCAGAGGCCGTTAAGGACCGCGTGAGTCCAGAGAAACGCAAGGCATCGCGCGATGCATTCAACGCCCGAAAGCCAGAACTGACGTTCGACCGCATTATCATCAATGGGTTGAAACCCGATCAGGCCGATTATGTGCAGCGCAACATCCGTAAGCGGCAGGATGTCATTCCATTCGAGCAGGTAAAGAGGGAGTATTTCAAGCTTGCTGCCGATGAGATGATCAAGAGCATATATCCGATAGCGATCTACAATCCTGAAACGAAGCATTTCGACCTTCAACTGGACATGAAGGCCGACAACGACATTATCGCCCAGTTCGGGGGCAACATTTCTTCGCGCAGCATCAATCAGGCATACATAGGGCTTGGCTATAAGTTCTTCCGTCAGTTCTCGCTGGGCATCTATGCCAATACGCACATCGGTAAATTCTACACATCGGGTCAGGTGCGCGGCCGTTTGGACCTTCCCTTAGGCCTTCCTTTCTTCCTAGAGGTGACAGGCACCATCAATCAGTGGAACTACTTCGACAGTTTCACCACCTTTTTCGATGTCAACAAACCTTCTTATCTCATCCTCTCAGACCGCAGTACCGAGATAAGCCTTGGAATGCCGCTGACGAGCAAGATAAAGCTCATTCCGTCCGTAGGCTTCACCAATATCAGTAACAGCTATTATCACGTGGCCGATGTGGGAGAGAATGAACGCCCTGATGAACAGACGGTGAATCTGGCCACGTTCCGTTTGCTCGTTGAGCGCAAGACATTCAACCGCAAGCTCTATCCTACAGAAGGTCGCGAGTTCATGGTTCAGGCCCGATACAGCACCGGAAGAGAGATCAACCAGCCCGGCACCACCAATCTGAGCGGAGAGACATTTGAGCGCAATCGGGGCTGGTTCAATCTCAAGGGCCGATACGACCAGTATTTCTTTGCCGAGAGTGCGTTGCGCCTTGGCGTGTTTGCCGAGGTGGCATGGAGCAGTCAGAACTTCTTCTCAAACTATCAGACCACACTGCTGATGGCCACTCCATTTGAGCCAACGCCCGAGTCTAAGACCCTCTATCTGGACCAGTATCGCAGCAACCGCTATGGAGCTGTTGGCCTCAAAGGCATTTGGCTTGTTTGGAAGAATCTCGACTTCCGTGTAGAGACCTACGTCTACACTGCTTGGGAGAAATACAAGCAGAACGAGGATCAGGGAGCTGGCTATCAGCCTATCCGTATCGACCCGCAGCTCATAGCCACCTCAGCCTTGGTCTACCACACACCGCTGGGTCCGGTATGCATATCCGGCAATTACTATCAGAAGCAGCAGCAACCGTGGTCGGTGCTCTTCCACATTGGCTATATCCTGTTCAACAAACGAGGGCTGGAGTAAGGGCTACCGCGTGTAGGTATACACGTTGAAGATGAGCGGGAAATGCAACGAATCCACCGTCAGATATTCTGAAGCAAGCCTAGGCCTGATGCCGTTGTCCGGATGCGAGAACTGCACATCGGCATCAAAGAGAACAACCCGTTGAGCATCGAGCGTTGGCAGGTCGGAGATGCTATTGATCGAAATAGTGCCCCTTTCGCGCATCTTGGCCTGTAGCGCAGCCACCGGGTCTTCATTCCGCACAGATTGGAACACTTCAGGATAGGCATGGTAGGCAAATCCCACAGCAGCAGAGGCAGGAGCTATGAGGAGCACATCGGCATCCGTTCGCACCTCGGTCGCGGCCAGAACTGCTGCTTTCAGTGCGCGATGGTTTGATGGATCGAGGTCAGCAGTGGTCAAGGACGTTAGCACTACCACCGCGACTCCTGCCCATGCGAAGGCCGACTGTCTCCATGCCATATCCACCGCCCAGCCAACGGCAAGGTAGAGCGGAACCGATGCAAACAGGATGTAGCGGTCTATGAACAATGGCAGCACCGC
>JBFYQB010000277.1:0-4480 GCA_041302955.1 Flavobacteriales bacterium | reverse complement strand
TTCACTAAACTGGGATTGGGAGCTTATGGCATCGGGCTCTATGAGTCGCTGCTCTTCTTGGGCAGTCTGTTGAGTTTCTTCTGGCTTTCGGGGCTCACACAATCGTTGTTGGCGCACTATCAGCCTGCGCCACGCTCTTCGGAGTTCTTCAACGCATTTCTGGTCATGGTGGGCTGTTCGGTGTTGGTGTTCGTGCTGTTCAGGCTGCTCATAACGCCCTTTTCGTTCTTGGCCAATAATCCTGAGGTGCTTTGGCACTACGGCACATTCTCGTGGTATGTGCTGCTCATGGGGCCTGTGTTTCTGGTAGAATACATCCTGCTGCTCAAAGACCGGCCGAAGGAACTGGTGGCCTATGGGGTATTCGCTTTCGGCACACAGTTGGCGTTCGTGACGCTGCCTATTCTATTGGGTTATGGTCTGGAAGAGGCCATCTTGGGGTTGGCATTGAGCGCGGCACTACGCTTCATAGTGCTGATGGTTCTTTTGGTCAAGTATGCGGCCTTCACGATCGATAAGGACTTTCTCCGCAATTTCCTCGTCACGGCCGCACCGCTCATTGCTGGGGCGCTACTGTCAGGGTCGGCAGAGTACTTGGACGGCCTCATCGTGTCCCATTATTTCAACGAGCAGACCTTTGCCATCTATCGCTATGGCGCGAAGGAATTCCCGCTGGTGCTGCTGTTGGCCAATGCGTTCAGCAACGGGCTGGTGCCCAAAGTGAGCCAGGACCTGAAGGCTGGGATGGCGGAGATACGGCAGGGCAGCCTGCGGATGATGCACCTTTTCTTTCCGGTCAGCATCGGGCTGATGGTGGTGAGCGGATGGCTCTATCCCGTGATGTTCAGCGCGGAGTTTGCCGAGAGCGCGCAGGTGTTCAACGTTTATCTGCTGCTGGTCATCAGCCGCGTGCTCTTTCCGCAAACGCTGCTCATTGGCCTGCGCCACGCCAAGGCCATCATGTATGTGAGTGCGGTGGAGATAAGTCTCAATGTGGGGCTCAGCCTGCTGTTTGTGCAGTGGTTCGGACTGCTGGGCATCTCCTATGCCACGGTGATCGCCTTTGCGATGGAGAAGATGCTGCTGATGGGCATCCTATGGCGCAAGGAGCGCATTTCGCCCCTCAGCTATTGGCCGTGGAAGATGCACTTGGCCTATAGCGTACTGCTGTTGGCGGTGTATGTGGTGGTGGGTTAGATGCCCTTATTTATACACGTCTTTTCTGTGGGCAACCTTCACCACTTCCACGATCAGGTGTTGATCTTCGATGGAGTAGATGACGCGGTAGTCTGCTATACGGATGCGGTAGTGATCGTCCGTGCCCTGTAGTTTTTTCACACCATCCGGTCGTGGATCTTCTGCCAGCGCATCAATGGCCTTTACGATGCGTTCGGCAGCTTTTGGAGGCAGTTTTTCCAATTGCTTGGCCGCTGAGCGTTTTACCCGAATGCTATACATCGCCCTTCAGCGTGCCTTTTTGCTTCAACCGTTCTTTAACGGCCGCCCAATCTTCTGAGGGTTCGGACTGCGTCTGCTGTATGTCTACCAGATCTTCAATATCCTCCATGGTGCGCAGATAGGCCGTCACCGATCGGCCAGAGGTCTTATTGTTCTTAAGGGTTTGCAGGTCTATAAGAAGCCCTGTGCGTTTGCCCTTACTGTCTGTAACGATGCTGATTCCGTCCATTGGTCTATGCTTGGAGATACGAAGGTCGGTATTTCTGAAAGACCATTTGTGGTTTGGTGCAATTGAAACACGATCTGCTCAGATCCCCTCCTTCTGCACTCGTTTGTGCATCTCGTTCACCTGCATCAGCGCAGCACTGCCGTACCATTCGCGCAGCTCCATGGCCAAGCTTCCGGCTTGAATGGCGGGGTCTGAGTTAGTGAGTGCCTCGGCCTCGGCCAAACTCTCCACCGCGAAGATGTAGATGCCGCGCACCTCGCCATCATCGAAGAACGGACCGGCCACCACCAGCTTGCCGGCCTCGGCCATACGGGTGATGTTGTCCATGTGGGCGCGTTGCAGCGAGTCGGCCTCTTCCTTGGTGCGGTCGCGGTTGGGGCCTTTTTTGAGGAACGCCATCACGTATTTGCGCATGCCATATTGGTCTGCACCGAGCTGGGCGGCAAGCGTGCTGTCGAAGGTGGTCTCGGGCATGGCTGTGGTGGTTGGTGGAGTTTCAGATCCAAAGTCGAACGAATAGGTGCAAGATGCCAAGAGCACCATGGCTGCAAAGGGGAGGAGTAGTATTTTCATGGTTTATCTTGTCGGCAGGGTTAAAACAAGTTCCGCGGTCAACGGCCCTTTGCAAGTATATCGATCATTTTCTTCAGATAACGGTTGTCCTCTTCCAGCCTATCGGCCTCTTTTCGGGTGGCGGCCAGTTCGTCCGCAAGCCGCTTCTGTTCTGCAAGCAGTGTTTCTATCTCTTCCTTTCTGGGGTCTATGCGTATGTGTTCAGGCAGACCCCGGCTCAGGTAATGGAACAGATCCATCTCCAGTGCCACCGATGCCTCATGGATGAAGCTGGCCTGCACGCTCCTGCGCTTCAGCATGTCCATAACCGTGGTAGAGGTGCGGTCGGTGCGTTTGGCCAGATAGGCCTGCGTCTTCTGTTTTTGCTGCAATGCCCAACGGATGATGTTGCCTGCGTCAAAACCTTGCGGGATGGGATTACGGTATTTGATGGTCATGCTGCTTTCTGATTGAAGTGAGGGCGACCAAAAATAGAAATATTCAGGTAAATCGATATGATCGTTCAGATTAAAACCGTCTAATATCAGCTTTAATTATATCAAATATTAGTTAAAAACAGAATGATATAAGTTTTAAACTGAATATAATTCGGTTAATGTACTCCCCTATGTTTGGTTATTGTACCCCCTATATTATAGTTAAAAACCAGTTAGTATCAGTTATAGAAAGATATTGTGGCCTACTAAAACTGAATCCTGTCTGTTTTAAGCTGAATCATATCAGTTTAAAACTGAATTATCTGCGTGCTGATATGAATAGGAATTGGAGGATGGACAGCGGTAGTAGCGATTTATTACCATGGAAATGAAAGGTGACTAAAGCATCCGGGACAATGCCTCAGTCCTCCTCCCCAACCTCCAGCGTTTCGCTTTCCACTGCTGCCTCCTCCGGCAGGTTCATCGCCAACGGCCTCAACCGTTCTCCCGCCTCTTTCACGCTCTTCACGTTCTCAAAGGTGAGGGTCAGTTTCTCGCCTTTCTGGCGCATGGCGCAGGCCCGTGGGTGGGTCTGTACGAATTGGAGCACATGGGTGAAGGCCTCGCTCTGGTAGTAGCTGCTCTGCGGGTCGGCCACGAAATGGCACGATAGGCCGCCATTCTTGAGAAAGAGCCGCTCGAAGCCGATGGCCTCTGCCAGCCACCGCAAGCGCACGGTGTGCAGCAGTTGTTGGCCCGCCTCGGGCAATGGGCCGAAACGGTCGCGGAGCTTGGCCTCGAATTTCACCAGACCGCTCTCCTGCTTTATCTCGTCCAGCTCGCGGTAGAGCATCAGGCGCTCGGCAATGCTGTTCACGTAGGTGTCGGGTAGCAGTATCTCGAGGTCGGTGTCAATCTGGCAATCGCTCACTGCAGGGCGCTGCGGCTGGTCTGCAAAGAGGTCTTTGAAATCGGTGTCCTTCAACTCTTGCACCGCCTCATCGAGGATGCGGTGATACATCTCATAGCCAATGTCGCTGATAAAACCGCTCTGCTCCGCGCCCAGCAGGTTGCCCGCGCCACGGATGTCGAGGTCGCGCATGGCGATGTTCATGCCGCTGCCCAGGTCGCTGAACTCCGTGATGGCCACCATGCGCTTGCGGGCATCGGCCGTCATCATGTGCATAGGCGGGGTGAGCAGGTAGCAGAACGCCTTCTTGTTGCTGCGGCCCACTCGGCCCCGCATCTGGTGGAGGTCGCTGAGACCGAAATGGTTGGCGTTGTTGATGATGATGGTGTTGGCGTTGGGTATGTCGAGCCCGCTCTCGATGATGGTGGTGCTCACCAGCACATCGTATTCGCCCTCGATGAAACGCATCATGATGTCCTCCAGCTTCACAGGGTCCATCTGTCCGTGGCCCACACACACCCGCACATCAGGGCAAAGGCGACCGATGAGGCCCGCCACCTCCGTGATGTTCTCGATGCGGTTGTTGACGAAGAACACCTGTCCGCCACGACTCACCTCATACTGCACCGCATCGCGGATCAGCTCCTCGTTGAAGCCATGCAGCTCGGTGATCACCGGATGGCGGTTGGGCGGAGGTGTGCTCAGCACCGACAGGTCGCGTGCGCCCATCAGCGAGAATTGCAGCGTTCGCGGGATGGGCGTGGCCGTGAGCGTCAGCGTGTCCACGTTGGCCTTCATCTGTTTCAGCTTGTCCTTGACGGCCACTCCGAATTTCTGTTCTTCGTCAATAACCAGCAGGCCGAGGTCGAGGAACTTCACGTCCTTGCCCACAAT
>JBFYQB010000276.1:0-12506 GCA_041302955.1 Flavobacteriales bacterium | reverse complement strand
CATGCCCTCGGCCTGGCATCGGATGCGCGGTTGAAACGCGTGGAGCAGAAGCGTAGCGACACGGCTCTTATCCGCAAGAATCTCGAAAAGCTGAGCCTTACTCCCGAATCGCTCAACCCGTATTTGGAGAGTATAGACAGCCAACCGGTGCGTCAACGGCTGCGTGCGCTCACCATTATTCCCCGTCCCAATGTTTCGATGAAAGCGATGATGGCGCGCATTCCCGAAATGAATGATGCTATCTATTCCGTTACAGACGATGAGGAGACCATAGACCAAGTGGAGATACTGACCAAATACGAAGGGTATATTCTCAAAGAATCTGAGGTGGCAGACAAGCTGTCGCGCTTCGAGGACCTTTTCCTGAAATCGGATTTCAACTATGCCAATCTGGAGTCGCTATCAGCCGAAGCACGGCAGAAACTGGCGCAGATAAAACCTGCATCCATAGGTCAGGCCGCTCGGATAAGCGGGGTTTCTCCATCCGATATTGCTGTTCTTCTAGTCCATTTAGGTAAATAACGTTTCACGTGGAACACTCCTTAACGTATCTGAATACCTGTCCGAGTTGCAAGCACTACCATGCTTCGGCCTTCCTCACCTGCACCGACCATACCAGTTCGCAGCAGCAGTTCGCCATAGTGCAGTGCAACCAATGTGGGTTCCGATACACCAACCCTCGGCCCGATGAGGCACACATAGGACCCTACTATGAGAGCCCCGAATATGTGTCCCACACCGATACTTCCAGCGGGTTGCTCTTCACGGTATATCAAGCGGTGAAGTCATACACCCTGAAGAAAAAGGCGCAATTCATGAACGGACTCAGTGCCGAAAAGAGCATCTTGGATTATGGTGCTGGCACTGGCGACTTTGCTGGCACCATGAGCATGGCCGGTTGGAACACCACGGTATACGAACCTAATCCCGCTGCACGCAAAAGGATAGGGGACAAATACACACAGGTGAAGCACATCGCTGATCTGTCGGAACTGCCAGATGCTTCACTGCCGGTCATCACCCTATGGCATGTGCTGGAGCATGTGCATCGTTTGGAGGAAACGTTGGCCCACTTTCAACGCATCCTGAAACCGAATGGGACACTCGTAATAGCAGTTCCCAATTGCCAGAGTTATGATGCGGCCTATTATGGAAAGTACTGGGCAGCGTATGATGTGCCGCGTCACCTGTATCACTTTCAGCCTCACACCATCGAATCCTTATTGAAAGGATATGGTTTCACTTTGGTGAAAATGCGACCCATGTGGTTCGATTCGTTCTATGTGAGCCTCTTGAGCGAACGATGCATGCACCCGAATGGTAATGTCATTCAAAAGGCTTTTAGTACCCTACGGGCTATCACCATCGGTCTGTTATCCAATCTGAAGGCCTTGAATGACACCAAGCGATGCTCAAGCGTGGTATATGTGCTTAAAAAGGCGTCTTAGATCGCGCAGGTTGCATTCTGCCACGCGAATGAGGGTACACTTCAAAAAAAAGGAGATAGTGCGTCAGACCTCATCTAATGAGGTCAGTTCAAAGTTGCATTCAGCTTATTGAAAATCAGTGATTTAGAACAACATCACTGAAAATTGGCAGAATTCGTTGTGCCTAAACGAATTTCAGTCTGCTCACAAGGTCATCACGATAAGATCCTCCTATAGGAATGATCTTCTTATCGTCTTCGATGACCAGGTTGTTCTGCTCGATAGCGCTGATCTTGTCCACCCTTACGATATACGATCGATGAACCCGGAGAAAATCCGTTGAGCTCAGTTTATCACTGATATCCTTCATCGTAGAATGCACCGTGTACTTACCGGTCTTACTATGAATGATCACGTAATCTTTCAAGGCCTCCACGAAATAGATGTCCACGCTTTTCACCTTCACCAACCGACTGTTGGATTTCACGAAAACGCAATCCTCTGCCGATTTGTCGGTCACGATGGCGGAATAAAGGTCGCGTTCGCGTTTCACTTCCTGCTCCTTACCATGCTTGTAGAGCGCCATCTCAATGGATGTATGCAGGTCTATCTCTTTGAATGGTTTGATGATGTAGCCATAAGGTTCGGTCACTTTGGCCTTGCTCAGTGTGCTTTCATCGGCATAGGCGGTCAGAAAGATGACCGGTATCTCATACCTGCGCTTTATCTGTTCGGCAGCGTCTATACCGCTTATCTGTCCTTTGAGCATGATGTCCATGAGGATCAGATCGGGACGATACTTGCCCGCTGATTCAACGGCATCCTCACCCGTGTTCTCTACACTCGGAACGTTATATCCCAGTTTCTTCAGACTGTTCTGAATATCCTTGGCCACAATGGCCTCATCTTCTACTACCAGAATGCTTGTCTTCGCCATGGTCTCGCTTATTGTTCCTTGAAATCAAGGGTGAATCGTGTTCCGTTGTTACTCTCTACTTTTAATATGCCTCCTACCTGCGTGGCCAATGTGGTCACCAACTGCAATCCTAATGATTCGGCCGTTTCAACATTGAAAGACTCTGGTAGACCAACACCATCATCCTCTACGACCAAACGGAGAATACTGTCGCTTACTCTTGCCAAATGTATGGCAATAGTTCCAGTCTTCCGACCCTTGAAGGCATACTTCAGTGCATTGGAAACAAGCTCATTGATGATGAGCCCGCACGGAATGGAGGTATCTAGGTTGATAAAGATATTGTCCAGATGAAAATGCAATTCAATTCCACCCTCTGGCCTACCGTAAGAATGGTAAAGATTGCGGGCAATATTCCTGATGTATTCTGCAAAGTTGACCTCAGAGAGCGTATCGCTCTGGTATAAGCTCTCGTGCACAAATGACATGGATTTGATCCTGTCTTGGCTTTCGCTCAATACTGACAGCGCCTTCTCGTCATCGATGTAGGACGACTGAAGATTGAGAATGCTGGAGATCACCTGCATGTTGTTCTTCACCCGATGGTGCACCTCTTTGAGCAGCACTTCCTTCTCACGCAATGATTCCTGCAACTTCCTTTCGTTCTCCTTCCGCTCCGTCACATCTTCAAAAACTGCAACGAAATAGTTGGGTGCCTTGTTGGTGTCGCGTACCAATGATACCGTTACGTTGGCACTTATAAGACGCCCATCCTTACGGATATAGGTCTGCTCCTTACTGAAATTGGTGATGACACCGCCCAACAGATCATCCCAGTCACGAAGGCTGGTCTCCACCTCTTCTTCCAGTACCAGCTCATAGAAGGTCTTCTTATATAGTTCCTCACTCGAATAGCCCATCATGTCCGACAAGCGTTGATTGACCAACAGAAAACGACCCATCTTAGCGATACGCGCTATGCCAGTGTAGGCCTGATCGTAAATGGCACGATGCCGCTCTTCGCTCAACCTCAGTTCTTCCTCAGCCTTCTTCACAGCGGTTACATCGCGTGAAACGCCCATCGCACCGATTATCTCTCCTTCATCATTCTTCAACACCGATGCAGATAAGAATGAAATGAACAGCGTATTGTCTTTCCGTCTGTTCACTATCTCCAATGCGATATGCCCTTCGGTGTTTATCTTCTCCTGCACCTTGGACATCTCCATCTTATCTGAGTAGAGCATGCCAATATTCTTACCCAGCACCTCCTCTCTCTTATATCCGAATATGCTCTCGGCCGCCTTGTTGAATTCATTGATGTTGAAGTCAATGTCTGTGGCCACGATCATGTCCAACGAACTATCAATGATGCTCTTGGTGTATTTTTCGGTGAGCACAAGCTCCTTCATCAATTTTCTTCGCTCAATGATCTCCCGCTGCAACTGAAGATTGGTCTCCTCAGCTATCTGGGCCCGCAGCTGTTCACGGGCAAGCAACTTTCTGGAAGAGATGTCATGAATGGTTATCTGCATGGTACCATCATCCAATAGACTTCCTCCCGATTCTACATCACATATTCTACCTGTGCTCAGATTCTGGATCTTCAACTCATGGAAACGCACTGCCATGCCTGTGCTTATCTCATTCAACAGCTTATGAAATTCATTGATATAGCTTGGATGCATGAACGCTTCGGCCGACATACCAATTATCTGGGTTGATGGAATTCCTATGAAATCTGAAGCACTGGGATTGGCATACTCTACCGTAAAATCATTGAGAATGATAACCCCAATGGGCAGGTTTTCCACCAGATTTCTATAACGTATCCCATCCTTGTTGTTACTCAATGCCATGACACGATTGTTTATTGCTCTTCCTCCTCTATTGCTGTTTCCACTGGAGCTTTTGACCCATCCACTTTTACCACTTTGCCAAGGGCATAGGTCACTGTCATGCGTATGGTCGCATCTTCATTATAGTCTATCCAATCGCCTTCCTTCTCACCGAATTTGAATCGCCCTTGTTGCTGCAATTGTCCCGATGGATAATACCATGAATGCACACCTTCCTCGCGGCCATCTGTGAACTTGCCCTCATACTTCAGTTTTTCATCGCGGTAATAATACTTCCAAACACCAGTACGTTCGCCTACTCGGTATTCACCTTCCTCTCTGTGCTCACCCACATCTATGATCCACTTACCCTCCCGTTCGCCAGATAGGTATTCCCCTTTGGCAACTACAGTCCCACTATCACTATACTCCACCGCCAATCCTTCCTCCATCCCTTCAAAGAATACCTCTTCGCGCCAGGTCTGACCATTACGATGCGTCCATTTCCAGTTTCCATCCGGCTTGCCATCTCTGTAGGTACCTTCCTGCTCCACCTTGCCATCTTCATAATAGAATATCCAAGGACCTGTGCGCTTATTGTCCTTGTAGCGTCCCTTGCTGCGCAACTGACCAGTTTCATAAAACTCCTTCCAATCTCCTTGTCTTCTTCCTTCTGCGTCCACAATGCCTTCACCTATCACTCTTCCCTTTCTATAGATCTTGGCACTTTCTACTTTTCCCTCAAGCGTGTAAAAACGGTGTACACCTTCTTCAACTCCCTTGTTGTAGCTCCCTTCTGATTTCACCTGAGCATTAGGGTAGAACTTCTTCTTGATATCCAACTTGGCCAATTCTTCAGGGTCGGCTATCAATATGCCTTCATCATATTTCAAGGTCTCCATGAGATTACCATTCTCATCAAACTCCTTCCAATATCCATGCTTCTTGTCATTCTTGTACTTACCCTCGGTATGCACTTTCATGGAGGGATAGAAGGTTTTCCACATGCCTTGCATCTGGTTGAACTTGTCCTTTCTATTGATGCGTTCCCGTGAACTGACATAGCCATTGGCATAGCTGACCACAGATAAGATGCGGCCATCCTCTTCATCAAACTCATAGCCTATACCGTGTTCCTTGCCTCTTCCCAATGTGTCAATAGGTACCACCTCCTTCAACTTTCCTGAGGGGTAGAAATACTCCACCTTATCGGCCAGAACATCGTTGTCATAAAACTCTGACCTCGATAATTTACCCTGTTCATCATAGGTACGTTTCAGGCCATTCTTCTTATCCGCCCTATAGGTTATCTCCTGGGTGATGATACCCTCTTCGGTATAGAATTTCCAAAGGCTGTCCAATTGTTGCTGAGCCCTATTGCCTTCCGATTTCAACAGACCATTGGGATGATAGGTGCGCCAAAAACCATCTGGCTTGCCATCCACCATGCTCCCTTCACTGGATACAGTACCATCTGGATAGAAGAAGCGGGTAAGGGAGTCGGTCTGACCTAAAACACTATGCTGAACACAACAGAAGGCAACGATGGTCAGAAGACGTTTCATGGTCGGTCAAAGATACTCGGTTCAGTTCAAAGCAATTTTCACCGCCTTCGCTTAACAAACAATTATTGAAAGAGATTTTAAAGAACTATGTAATGGTTAATAGCATGTTGATTCGTGTAAAACTTCTTGAACGGTCATTTTGATATGTGTTCTTTCACATCTTGATAACAGTCTATTAACAATGGATGGACAATGTGGTGTTGTAAGCCGTAAGCATCACATGGATAATCAAGTATAGTGTTCATTCATTTGATAATGAAAGGTTTGATGGAGAGGATTACAGTCAGCTAAAGGGAAAGAAACTGAAAATTGGAAAGGAAGTTATGCGCACAAATGGTAACCTGTGAATAATGCTGTTAACAGCAGAAATAGAATAACTTTTTGGACGGTGAATACCTTTGATAATGTGGAAAAACAAGGGCAAAAACTGAGATCTTTTTGAGCTTCCACCTGCCTTAATCAAATGCGCTTGAAATGCAAGTGCATTGTTTAAGAAGATGTGAACAAGCAAAATGAGTTACGAGCAATGGCGCGTGTATAACCCCGATATTGGCCCTCAATGTCCAAGTGCAGTGCCAGCAGGCCAATCAGAGGAATTTCAACTTTCATCATTAATCGATATTAACAGCTATGAACACCGAAAAACGCATTGCAATAAGCTGTGACCACGCAGGATTTGACCTGAAAGAGCGGGTTAAACAGGAATTGGTAGCACAAGGTTGGGAGGTAAAAGACTTCGGTCCGGACAGTGCAGACCGTGTGGATTATCCGGACATGATACACCCATTGGCCAAAGCCATTGATACCGGTGTGTTTATCCAAGGAATCATCATCTGCGGAAGTGGTAACGGAGTGGCCATGACCGCCAACAAGTATGCAAACGTTAGGGCTGCTCTGTGCTGGAACCGTGAAATAGCCGCTTTGGCCCGTCAGCACAATGATGCGAACATACTATCGCTGCCTGCCCGATTCATGAGCGAGCAGGAGGCATTGGCATCTGTGCAGATATTTTTGAGTGAGGGTTTTGAAGGAGGCAGACACGCAGACCGCGTTAATAAGATAGCCATTGCCGGATGTCATTGAAGCGGTGTAGCATACTATTGGTGCCAGCCATGGTCCTTATGGGCAGCATGGTAGGCCAAGCTCAACCCATTGAAGTGGTGCAGAGCATATCTGTGCAAGACCTTCGTAGCAGACTGGAGGTGATTGCATCCGATTCGATGGAAGGGCGTGAGACAGGTATGCCCGGACAGAAGAAGGCCGCAGCATACCTGCAGCAGCAACTGATATCGTTCGGTATAGGGCCCATAGACCCTATAGGGGGATATCAGCAGGCATACACCATCAATGTTACCTATCCGGACACGGTGATGCTGCTGATGGGCAGCGATACGTTCAAATTTCTGGAGGATATCTACTACTTCAATCTGGCCAACATGCAGCTGGATGTGAATGAAGTGACCTACATGGGTTATGGCATTCACACCGATGCCTACAGCGACTACATCGGTAATGATGTGAAAGGCAAGGTGCTGTTGGTATCATCAGGAGAGCCAAGACAAGGGGGAAACTCGCTTCTGGACCGATCGAAGGTGAGCACAGAATGGACCACTGACTGGCGCAAGAAGATATCCGAGGCCGAACAGCGTGGTGCCAAGGCCCTGATGGTGATTGACGATAATTTCTCCACTTCGGTGGTGCAACTGAGGCGCTACCTGAACCGTCCGAGCATGGATGTGACAGGCAAGCAGGAGAACAGCGGTATTCCCGTGGTATTCCTGTCATCGCGATTGGCCAACCGCATACTGAAACAATCCGGGGTGAAAAAGGGCCATGTATCGCTCGAGCGGGCAGTGGAGCGTACCGGCAAGACGGTGAGCAAGGCGCTGAAGGTGCCCATGACCCTGATAGTGAAGCGGCACCGCGAAAAATTGCAGGCCGAGAACGTGCTTGGTTACATAGAAGGCACCGACCGCAAGGAAGAGCTGGTGGTGGTAAGCTGCCATTACGACCATCTGGGCATGAAGGATGGGGAGATATATAACGGAGCTGATGACGATGGCTCGGGCACCTCGGCACTGCTTGAACTGGCGGAGGCATTCGCGCTGGCCAAAAAGATGGGGCAGGGGCCCCGCAGAAGCGTGCTGTTCATCGCCTTCAGTGGCGAGGAGAAAGGGCTGTTGGGTTCGGAGTTCTATGCAGAGTATCCTTTGTTTCCGTTGGAAAAGACGATGGTCAACCTGAACATTGACATGATAGGCCGCATAGACCAGAAGCATGCTCCCGATTCGAACTATGTGTATCTCATCGGTTCGGACAAGATAAGTATGGAGCTTCACCAGCTGAACGAACAGGCCAACGCCACGCATACGCGTTTGGCATTGGACTATACCTACAATGACGAGAACGACCCGAACCGCTACTATTACCGCTCGGACCATTACAACTTTGCCAAGAACGGAGTGCCGGTCATCTTCTATTTCACCGGGGTGCATGTGGACTATCACAAGCCTACGGACACGGTGGAGAAGATACAGTTCGTGAAGATGAAGCGCATCGTTGACCTCATATTCCATACGGCTTGGGAGCTGGCCAACAGGGACAAGAGCATCCGATGACGTGGGTCAACTGCACCCGTGCCGAAAAACACTACCATCGCATCCATATTACCATCGCATGAACCTCATCGTCTGGACAATGCCATTCATTTCTGCCCTTGTGGGGTGGTTCACCAACTATCTGGCGGTGAAGATGCTGTTCTATCCCAAGGAGCCGTGGAACTTCGGGCTGTTCAAGGTGCAAGGTGTGTTTCCGAAGAATCAGCGCGAAGTGGCGGAGAAGATCGGCAAGATGGTGGCCGAAGAGCTGCTATCGAGCAAGGATCTGCGCGACAAGATGAACAACCCCGAGAATCTGTTGAGCATCAACCAGATCGTTGAGGCCAAGATCGATTATTTCCTGAATGTGAAGTTTCCGAGGCAGTATCCGCTCACAGGGCTGCTCTTTACCAAAGACCGCAGGGCCAAAATGAAGAAGCAACTGATGGTGGAGGTCGAGCAGAGCGTTCCGCAGGTGATAGACCACTATATGGAGAACCTGGAGGAGCGCTTCAATGTGGAGGAGATCATCAAGGAGAAGGTGTCGCAGCTGGCACCCGAGAAGCTGGAGGGACTGCTGATGAAGCTGCTGGCCAAGGAGTTCAAGTTCATTGAATATATCGGTGCCGTGGTGGGATTCATCATCGGGCTGTTGCAGGTGGGTATCATGTGGTTGGGCGAGTAGACCAGCTCTCAACCATTCTTCACTTAATTCCAGAGAGGGCTAACATAGGTATTGGCCCCGCAGCTGGCAATGCTCGTGCATGCACAGTTCCTTAGCCATGCGGGCATCTCCATTACCGATGCATAAAAAAGACATGGATCTGTGGTCTTTGCGACCCCAACCATCCCCTTAGCGCTTGCCGGTGATCTTCTTATAGACCGTAAGCCCAAGCACGAGCATGACCGCCCAGATGGCGATGAAGATGAAGAAGATGATCTGTGCAATGGCCGATGCCCCAGCGGCAACGTCCGTAAAGCCCAATATGCCGGCAATGATAGCAATGAGCAGAAAGAAGAATGACCAGCTAAGCATGATGATGGGTTGTTAGGTTATGATTTGAAAATGGCCCTTCGGTAGCAGTGTATCCTTAAGATGCACCGCTACCCAGTGAGGCCTATGGATGGGGGCGAGAAGCGAGGCGGCACAGCCTTGGTAGGGCAGGGACGCACCCCTGTTGCCCCACCAATGGCTGCTCATTGATTGCTCAATGATTCCACGCGCACCATGGAATCCGACCCCTTCTCACTTATTTATGCTGCGGCTTCGATGTTCACTGCCGAAACTGCCACTTCGGTCAATATTGCATCAGCAGCCTTCTCTTCTGCCAGTGTGGCTGCAAGCAACTCTGCGGCTTTTGTAAGGCCGAGCGTGGCGGCAAACTGACGGAGGGTGCCGTAGGTCGCTATCTCGTAATGCTCCACTTTCTGGGCGGCTGCGATGATGCCTGCGTCACGCATGGCGCCTTCCTCGCATTCTTCCATTATTCCTTCGGCCTCTTCGAGCAGGCCTGCCATCGCATCGCACTTCTTGGCCACGGCTTTCTGGCCCATCAGTTCAAAGACCTGTTCCAATCGGGCCACTTGTTCCTCGGTTTCGGCAAGATGCTCGGTAAGGGCCTCGACAAGCTCTTCGGAGGTGGCATTCCTTATCATTTTCGGGATGCCTTTGGTCAAGGCCTTCTCTGCCCAATAGATGTCCTTCAGCCCGTCTTCGAACAGCTGCTGCAGCTGTGAGGAACGCATGGTGGCTCCTTTTGCTTTTTTCGGCTCCTCAGCTTGCTCTTCTTTCTGTGTGTTCATGGTAGTTGATTTATGTTGATTCAGGTACTGCACTATCGTTTGGAAAAGCATTCATTTTTCGGCCGGCTTCCTATGCTTTACAAGATTGAGCCCGTAGGTGTAGTTGGTGGCAAGGACCACATCGTTGCAATCAAAGTGTTTGATCACCCCGTTGTCCACCAAGGCCACTACCCAGCATGTGTTCTGATGCATGCCATAGTCGATGATGAATATGGCCTGACCTTCTCCCAGCGGGGTGTTGACCAGTATGGCAGGATTCAGTTGGAGTATCATTCCCATGGGTATCTCGCTTTTCACTGGTCATACTTACCGTGTTCTTTGATTTGAACTTCAACCCGGGGTGTCTTTCTTGCGCAGCGTTTCGGTGGGCTCATAAACGCACCAGCTCATCACTCCGTCACGCGGGGCGGTGGCCCTGTCCACTATGGCCTTGCGTTCGGAGCTCAGTTTCTTGTTGGCCTGCTGCACCGTGGTATCTGTGCGCTTGGTGCCTGTGGCCTTCTCGTCCAGTAGGCCATCGGTTTCGCGCACGTGTTGCAGCGTCTCTTCGATGATCTTCCATTCTTCGCCCAGCTCGGGGCTTGTTCCTTGGTTCCAAGGGCCTTTGAAATCTTCGTCCTTGGACATGTTGAAATACTTGTTGCTGTATTTCGGGTCGCTTTGCAGTATGCCCGGAGGAAAATTGGGCTGTATGCTGTCCAACGCGGCCTGAAACATCTGGAAGTGGGCCACTTCGCGGGTCATGAGGTAGCGCAATGATTCTTTCACATAGATATCGTCTGTGAATTTCATCAGGTTCTCGTAGACCATCTTGGCGCTTGTTTCGGCACCGATGTCGAGCCTAAGGTCGGCCGTCAGGTCGCCCATGCCCATGATGTAGGTGGCGCTCCATGGGTTGCCCACGCTATCGGTGAGTGTGGGCGTGCCGCCACTTACGATGAAGAAATGCGGGTTTATCATCGCATCGTGGATATAGTTCTCCTTGGCGGCCTTGCCATCGAGCATCTTGGTGAGGTCCGACTCATCGGCTGCGTTCTTCAACTCGCCATTCACCCCTGTGAGCAGCATCTGGATGGTGGCGCCCACTATCTCGAGATGGCTGAACTCTTCGGTGGCGATGTCCATCAGCATATCGTACTTGTCGGGATATGCATTGCGGCAACCGAAGGCCTGAACGAAGTATTGCATGGCCGCCTTGAGCTCTCCGTTGGGGCCCCCGAACTGCTCGAGGAGGAGCTTGGCAAAGCGCACATCGGGCTTCGATACCCGGGCGTTGAACTGTAGTTCTTTAACGTGGTGAAACATGGGCCTGATGATTCATTTGAGCACAGGATGCAAAGGTGCCCGTGCCGTCAGGGCCCGTCTTTACACGTTGTTCCGATTACTTTACATCTTTGACAGTGCAGGTGCCTTGGGGCAGTGCAACTGCGGTTCAGCACATGCTGTTGGAAGGCAAAGGCCCGCGGTATGTGGCCAGAGAACCGGTGAGCCTTAGGGGTTCCTTATTGCTGCACCACCACTTTCTGCACAGCCTTGCGGCCATCGGCATGGTGGGCCTCCAGCAGGTAGAGCCCGGGGGGTGTGCCGCTCACATCCATAATGATTGCTTTTTCGGTTGTGGCAAGCACTGGCAGAGTATTGACCGCCTTGCCTGCAATGTCGAACAAGTTGACATGAACTATGCTTCCCTGTTCAGAGCTTATAGTCATGTAAGAATTGGCAGGATTGGGATAAACGGAAATCTTATCCTCCGCAAGTTCATCTACATCAGTGAAACAGGCAGAGCCAAAATCAATGCAGTTTGAACGTCCAATGCAGCCAAAACCGTCTGTGACTTCCACGGAAAAACAGCAAGGATTGCTGATGCCGGGCGCAACAATAAAACTATCTGTTGCTCCCTCGATCAAAGTGTCGATGAAATACCACTGGTAAGATTCAAATGGCTCATTTACAAAAATCGTATCCTGACCAATGCCCATATATGGGTCAGGTGCATGAACGGTAACTGATACGGGTTGAGAAGCCAAGGTGCTATCAATGTTGCCCAAATTGTCCATCATAATGGGCCAATATTCCCCGCTCTCAGTGATTATCACACATGAGGTGGTTCTGCCATTACTCCAAACGTAGGACACATATGTATCGGGTTCCACACAAAGCATCACCGAATCTCCATGACAAAATTCTAACGGGCCATCAGCTATAATCACTGATTGGGCGAGGACAGGAAACACCCCAACCTGAAAGAGCAGACCGACCAGTGCCTTTCTCATTCCCGTATCCATTTGAAGTGCCTGATGCCATCATCAGCGGCCAGCCTGCCGAAATAGATGCCCGCGGGCAGATGGGCCAGCTGCAAC
>JBFYQB010000275.1:0-4542 GCA_041302955.1 Flavobacteriales bacterium | reverse complement strand
CCTTTAGGCTTTAATTAGTTTCAATACGGCTTTCGTAAACTGATTACCACGGTCCTCATAACTATCGAACAGGTCGTGGCTTGGGCAAGCGGGCGAGAGCACAACCTTCTGGCCGGGTTTGGCAAGTGCGAGTGCCGCCTTCACTGCTTCATCGGCCGTACTTGCTCCAACGATCACATTGGTGCAGGCCATAAACGTCTTATACACCTTACTGCTCTCACGACCAAGGCAGACGATGCCACGCACCTTGTCCTGCACCAGTTCTTTCAGCATGGTGTAATCCTGCCCTTCTTGCAGACCGCCCACGATCCAGATCAGTTCGCCTTCCAAACGCTCGAGGCTGTACCATGTGAGATCCACACTCACCGCCTTCGAGTCGTTGATGAATTCCACGTCATTCACCACACCCACCGTTTCTTGGCGATGACGGGTGCTTTGAACATCGCTCACACTTTCAGCAAGAATCTCTCTCCTGATCTCAAGGATGCTTTTGAATGACTCCACCTGTTGGGCCGTCATTGGATTTTTCGGTTGCTCTTTCATGCTTTCATTTCTTTCTCAAACTTGGCCTTTCACGTCACCAACTTTGAACATTGAACTTTGAATTCTCAAACTACTATAGCCCACGCACAGCGGCCTTGAACTGCCGTCCACGATCCTCATAACTCTCAAAAAGGTCGAAGCTGGCACAGGCTGGCGACAGCAAAACAGTATCGCCTTTGGTGCCGAGATAATAGGCGGTGCGCACTGCTTCCTCTGCCGAAGTTGTATCCACGATGGTACTCACGATGCCTTCGAAGGCGCGGTGTATCTTCTCGTTGTCAACACCCAGGCAGATGATGGCCTTCACCTTTTGGCGCACCAGCTCTTCCACCATGGTGTAGTCGTTGCCCTTGTCCACGCCTCCAACAATCCACACGACAGGCGTACTCTGACACTCCAGTGCATACCACGTAGAATTGATGTTGGTGGCCTTCGAATCGTTGATGAATTCAATGCCGTTCACTTTGCAAACGCTCTCGAGGCGATGCTCAACGGCAGTGAAATCTCCAAGGCTTTCGCGCACGATATCCTTACGCAGCTCCAACAATCGGCCAATGATGCCCGATGCCATGGAGTTGTAAGTGTTGTGGCGACCTTGTAATGCTAATTCGTGAATGGACATGGTGTCTGTGGTATTATGGATGTGAAAGTGTAGTTGCTGGTTTTGGAGGTATGCGCCTTCTTTTCGGGGACGCGAGGCGCGAGATGGATCAGGAGGCGGAGGTTCGTCCACCAATCCAATATTTTCATCCAGCGAAAACGGATAGGTCTTAGCAGCCAAAGGATGCTGCGCCATGTAGTCCATGATGTTGGTATCGTCCGCGCAATAGATGAAAGCATCGTCCGCTGTCTGGTTCTGAGTGATGCGAAACTTGGAGGTGATGTAATCCTCCATGCTGGCATAGCGGTCCAGATGGTCTGGTGTGATGTTCATCAGCACCGCATAATTGATGCGGCTTTCGTGCATGTCATCCAACTGAAAACTGCTCAGTTCCAGCACCAGATAATCGTAGGTGTTGTCCGCCACCTGAAGGGCGAGGCTTTGCCCCACATTTCCCGCAAGGCACACATTGAGCCCTGCCTTGGAGAGGATATGATGCGTGAGCAGCGTGGTGGTCGTTTTGCCATTCGTCCCCGTGATGCCGATGACCTTGGCATCGGTGTGGCGCATGGCAAATTCAATCTCGGAGATGATGGGCGTTCCTTGTGCACGCAGTTTTTGGATCAACTGCGCCTTTTCTGGAATGCCTGGGCTTTTGATGATAAGGTCGGCAGATAGGATGCGTTCCTCCGTATGCTGCCCTTCCTCGAAGTCGATGTTCCATTCGCGTAGCTGAGCGGCATATTTCTCCTTCAATTTTCCTTTATCAGACAGGAAAACGGCCATACCCTTGCGCATAGCGAGATAGGCAGCACCCGTGCCGCTTTCTCCACCACCGAGTATGACCACGCGATTGCTCATCTCAATTTGAGCGTTACAATGGTGAGAACCGCCAGCATGATGCCCACGATCCAGAAACGGCCCACGATCTTGGCCTCGTGCATTCCTTTCTTCTGAAAATGATGGTGCAAGGGCGACATGAGGAAAATGCGTCTGCCTTCACCGTATTTCTTCTTGGTGTATTTGAAATAGCTCACCTGCATCACCACAGATAGATTCTCCGCCAAGAAGATTCCGCAGAGCACGGGAATGAGCAATTCCTTGCGGATCATGATGGCAAACACCGCGATGATGCCGCCCAATGCCAAGCTGCCCGTGTCGCCCATGAACACCTGTGCCGGATACTGATTGTACCACAGGAAACCCACGCACGCCCCAACAAAGGCCGCGATATAGACCACCAGCTCACCCGAGCCGGGGATGTACATGATGTCCAAGTAGTCAGCGAAAATGATGTTGCCCGAAACCCACGCCAAGGCCGCAAGCGTCACACCAATGATGGCCGATGTGCCCGTAGCCAGACCGTCAAGCCCATCGGTGAGATTGGCTCCATTGCTCACAGCCGTGACGATGAAGATGACAATGGGAATGAACACCAACCAACTCCAATCCTTCGCCTTATCGCCCATGAAAAACAGGAGCGTGGAATAGTCGAACTCGTTATTTTTGAGGAAAGGAATGGTGGTGACCATCGAATGATCAGCCTCGCTGTAGGTCGGGGCAGCGGTTACAGACACCGTCTTGCCATCAATAACCACCTCCACAGGCTCGCCACCAGTGCTGATGCGGTTCTTCACCAGCACGCTATCGCTGAAATAGAGCGTAGCACCTACGATGATGCCGATACCCACTTGTCCCAATACCTTGAACCGTCCAGCAAGGCCTTCCTTGTCCTTCTTGAACACCTTGATATAGTCATCCGCAAAACCGATAAGTCCAAGCCACACGGTACTCACCAGCATGAGTATCACATAGATATTGTCCAGCTTGGCGAAAAGCAATGTTGGAATAATGATGCTGGCAAGAATGATGAGGCCGCCCATGGTGGGTGTGCCCTTCTTCTTCTCCTGCCCTTGCAAGTCGAGGTCGCGTATGATCTCGCCCACCTGCTTGTATTGCAGAAAACGGATGATGCGCCTGCCGATGAGCATGGAAATAATGAGCGATGCGATGATGCTCATCGATGCACGGAAGGAGATGTACTGGAACACGCCCGCGCCAGGGATGTCAAACTGCGTGTCCAGAAACTGAAAGAGGTAGTACAACATCGCTTAGCTGGTTTGAATGAGATTGGTGCGCAGTACTTCCATGTCATCGAAAGGATGTTTCACCCCTGATATCTCCTGATATTTCTCGTGGCCTTTGCCAGCAATTAGAATGATGTCGCCCGGATTGGCAAGCAGACAGGCGGTGCGGATGGCCTCTGCCCTGTCCACAATGCTTACGGCCTTTTTGCCATTCACTGGGTCGAGGCCCTGCCGCATATCGGCAAGGATGTCTTCGGCCTTTTCGCTGCGCGGATTGTCTGATGTAAGGATCAGTTTGTCGCTATTGTCGCCTGCAATGCGCGCCATCTCTGGGCGTTTGGTCTTGTCGCGATCTCCACCGCAGCCCACAACCGTGATCAGCTTCTCGTTGCCAGTGCGCAGTTCGTGAATTGTGCTGAGCACGTTCTCCAACGCATCGGGCGTATGTGCATAATCGACAATGCCGAGGATGTCGTTCTCTGTTTTGATAAACTGAAATCTGCCGTCAGGCGATTGCAAATTGCTTAGCACCGTCAGCACCTGCAATTTCTCCTCCTTCAGTTCGATGGCAGCGCCATACACCGCCAATACATTGTATGCATTGAACGCCCCAATGAGCCGCGTGATGACCTCTTGCCCATCGATGTTCAGGATCAGCCCGGTCAGGTTGTTCTCCAAGATCTTGGCTTTGCGGTCGCTCATGCTGCGCAAGCCGTAGGTCACCACTTTGGCACGGCTGTTCTGCACCATCACATCGCCATTGCGGTCGTCCATGTTCACCAGAGCAAAAGCCTTGGCGGGCAACATGTCGAACAGCATTTTCTTGGCCGCGATGTACTCCTTGAACGTGCCGTGATAGTCGAGATGGTCGTGGGTAATGTTGGTGAAAATGGCACCTGTGAACTGGATGCCCGCTACCCGGTGCTGATGCAAAGCATGGCTGCTCACCTCCATGAAACAATGGCTGCATCCGGCCGACACCATCTCATTGAGCAACGCATTCAAGCTCACAGGGTCGGGCGTGGTGTGCGTGGCCGAACTTTCTTTTCCGTTGATAAGATTCCGTACGGTGGAAAGCAGTCCGACACTGTAGCCAAGACCACGGAAAAGCTGATAGAGCAACGTGGCCGTGGTGGTCTTGCCATTTGTTCCGGTGATGCCCACCAGCTTGAGTTTCCCCGAAGGATTATCGTAGAAATTGCTGGCGATGACCCCGGCAGCATAGCGGGTGTCCTTCACCTGCACATAGTTCACTTCCTTTTTCAGTTCGGCAGGAAGTTTCTCGCACACGATGGCAAGCGCACCTTGTGC
>JBFYQB010000274.1:0-7000 GCA_041302955.1 Flavobacteriales bacterium | reverse complement strand
ACATACCGCCCATCTCGACCCACGATTTCTTCAAACCCATCCACAACCAACCGCGCGGCATGGAGGAGGAGGATGTGCTAAAGGTGTATCGCAACAACGGGTTCGTGTCGCTTGCAGCCAGCGGCATTGCCTGCCAGGCCTACAAGCCGAGGGCCGACTACCAGGCCAAGATCGATTCGCTGCCATCGTATTGCAACGGCAGCATCGACTCTTACAAGTTCACTTACTTGGCGGTGAAGGACCATATAGAGCGCAACCTCGCAAGCATCTATGGTGATAGCGTGAAGCTGGAGAACATGACCGAGGCCGAGAAGGTGAACCTGTGCATCGGTTTTCAGACGGATTTCAACGGCTGGCTCGACCACCACCTTCCGCGCTATGGCCCCGAGGGCTGCTACCCGATGCATCCGGACAGCACCTACGAGGCGGTGGATATCCAAGGCCTTGCACACCCCGGCCTGCTGGAGTCGCATTGGCGGGTGTTGGAAAAAGAAGGCGTTGACCTTGCTCCCGTCAGGCGTTCGTCAGAGAAATTCATGCAGCTGTGGGAGCAATTCCTGTCTAACAGAGGAAGATTCGGGGAGCATTATTGAACAAAACCGCACGGAGGGCAACATACTTCCTTACTGCCTTCTATGGAACCCACGGAGGGCAACATACTTCTTTACTGCCCTCTGTGGAACCCACAGAGGGCAACATACTTCCTTACTACCTTCTGTGGAACCCAGGAAGAGCAACATACTTCCTTACTGCCTTCTGTGGAACCCACGGAGGGCAACATACTTCTTTACTGCCTTCTGTGGAACCCACGGAGGGCAACATTCTTCCTTGTTGCCAAAAAGAAAGTTGCCAAGCCGATTAGATTGCCCCTTGTTCGGAACGCTTCTTACAAGCAGATTCTTGCGATATTCGGGGCATGAGGAGATTATTATACTTAGGCATTATCCTGTGTGGTTCTTGTAATTCGGATACACCAGCTAATCAGGAGAGGACAAGTCACTCCGCAGATGGTACCACGCTTGCACACAGAATTTGGGAAGAATTTGGCTCTGTTCAAGCAACGGATGAAGTTTACTCAGACATGGACACACTACTCAGCGATGAAATCAAGCAACTGATCTCGACTTCCATAGAAAAACAAAGGTTTTTTGAAATCAGCATCGACCTTAACGACTCGACAATTGTTAATGCCATTGTTCGGCATCGGCCAAACGACATGAGTAAGGAACTGTGTCAGCAGATTGAAAAAAGCTTAATCGGTCACAAACCGTCATATAGCTTCATTGACAGATACCAATACGGCAGCTACTCGTTTGTTTTGGACAAACACAGATTGAAAGACTGATCGATTTCAATATCCCTGCCTCCGCCCGCTCCTGTCCTGTGTGGCAGGGCGAAGCAGTTAAAACCCTATTTTCATTGCTGGTTAAGGATTGAGAATGATTGAAAAGAGCCCCATGAAGTATCGTCATACAAAAGGAAATGAAATCGAAGGGCACTTGGAAATCCGAGGGGTTAAGGACGCGGTGACAGAGCCTGTTGACGAGACCCTTTCAATTCACATCAATGGTGACAGAAATGGCCTGAAATCTTTGGCAGAATACCTTCTTTACTTAGCTGAGCTTGACCAAAACGAAGTTGACGACAATCTATTACCTAACGGTGCAAGTGAACATGTAAACCTGCGACCAAATGTCGAACTCAGTAAATCATCCAATGAGACAATAGTTGGAAGGCTGGATAGAAAATCGATGGCCGCGCGCCATTGGGTGCGGAACGTGGCATCGAACTCCGGGTCCAGCGCTTGGAAGGCGGCCATATGGTCGTCATAGGCCAACAGCATGCTCTCGCAGCGCTGAATGGCCTCCGGGTCGGTGCAGTGATAGGGTCTTGTTCATTCCATCTTGAAGAGGTTTTGAAAGATCTTACGTTATTGGAGATAGAACACAGCTGTTCTGTTCTCTACATCCCGTGTTCTATTCCATATATCCCGTGCTCTATTCCCTATATCTAGTGTTCTGTTCCCTATATCCAGTGTTCTATTCCACATATCCAGTGTTCCACTTCCTATATCATGTGTTCTATTCCATATATCCAGTGTTCTATCTTCTTTATCTCGTGTTCTATTCCCTATACCCTTTGTTCTGTTCACTCCATAGGGAGTAGCGAACTTCCAAAATGGCACGTCTCGAAAACGAATGTGACCCCTTGAAACGGAAACGGTCACCCTGCCCAACCATGTGCCCGCAGACGCGGGCTGTGTCCCAATCCAATTATTTGGTGGCCTCTTCGCCACCTAAGAACCCCATCCCCATTCCAAGAACTTTTGTTCCCTTGCCCACATCCGCCTCTCGCTGGGCGCAAGGCTACCTCAAGCTAAACCAATGCCGCTTTCTCAAATAATTACCTTTGGCCAACTAAACGGTATAAAACATGGCCACGTCAACCCTTCAGCCGGCCGCTCAGCTGTCGCAACTTGCAGAACATCTTGTAGGATCGGAGATCATCCGCATAGCCGGCCAGATCAACGAACGTATCGCTGCCGGTGAGAAGATCGCCAACCTCACCATCGGTGATTTTGACCCCAAGGTGTTCCCACTTCCCGAGGCATATCTCAACGAGATCATTCAGGCCTATCGCGATGGGCACACCAACTATCCCGCTGCCAATGGCGTAGAGGCCCTGCGCGTGGAGGTGAGCAAATACATCAAACGCACGCAGGCTCTGGATTACACCAAGGAGGAAGTGCTCATTTCGGGCGGTGCGCGGCCACTCATCTATGCGGCCTATCGCGCCATCATAGACGAGGGCGACAAGGTGGTGTTTCCCATCCCCAGCTGGAACAACAACCACTACACCTTCCTCACCGAGGGGCGCAACGTGGCCATAGACACCACGGCCGCCAATCGTTTCCTGCCCACTGCCGATGACCTGCGCGACCACCTGAGTGATGCTACGCTCGTGGCCGTCTGCTCGCCCCTCAACCCGACCGGCACATCGTTCTCGCCCGAGTCGCTGGCCGAGATATGCGACCTCATCATTGCCGAGAATGCCCGCAGAGAGGGTCAAAAACCGCTCTACCTGCTCTACGACCAGATCTATAGCGCCCTCACCTTGGGCAACACCACACATACCGACCCGGTGGCGCTGCGTCCCGAAATGCGTCCCTACACCATATACATTGATGGTGTGTCGAAGGCGTTTGCCGCCACGGGTGTGCGCGTGGGCTGGGCTTTCGGGCCCGAGCGCATCATTCAGAAAATGCGCGCCATACTGAGCCACGTGGGTGCCTGGGCCCCGAAACCCGAGCAGGTGGCCACCGCCAAACTGCTGAAGAACGAAACGGAGGTGGACAGCATCATTGCCCACCACCGCGCCATGATAACCGAACGCGTAACTGCCCTCTACGAAGGGTTTTCGGCCCTCAAGGCCGAAGGATTTCCAGTAGATGCCATCCCGGCCGAGGGCGCCATGTACCTCACCGTCAAGATAGACCTGCAAGGCCGCACCGCGCCCGATGGCAGCGTCATCACCGATGCCGAGGCCGTTACGCTGTTCCTCATCCGCGAGGCAAAAGTGGGCCTTGTGCCTTTCTACGCCTTTGGTGCAGACCGCAACCACGCATGGTTCCGCATATCGGTCGGCACCTTGCAGATGAGCGAGATACCGTTCATCTTCGATAATCTGAGAAAGGCATTGGCCTTTACCGTCTGATGGCTTCCGCTTCGCAAAAGGCCCATTATGTGGTGATAATGGCCGGTGGCGTGGGGTCGCGCTTCTGGCCCATGAGCCGCACCGACCAGCCCAAGCAGTTTCTCGACATCCTCGGCACCGGGCGCACCCTGCTGCAACAGACCTACGACCGTTCGCTGGCCATCTGCCCCAAAGAGAACATCCTGGTGGTGACCAACGAGGCCTATCGTAGCCTCGTGCTGGACCAATTGCCCGACATCACCTCCCAACAGGTGCTGCTGGAGCCAGCGCGCAGAAACACCGCGCCCTGTGTGGCCTACGCGGCCTTCCGCATCCACGCCATCGACCCCGAGGCCAGCATGGTGGTGGCGCCTTCGGACCATCTTATCCTCAAAGAAGAGACCTACACCAAGCTGGTGAACCGTGCCCTGAAGGTGGCCGATGCCGAAAATGCCCTCATCACCCTCGGCATCAGACCAACGCGGCCCGACACCGGCTATGGCTACATCCAGTTCAAGGAAGAGACCGCCAAGACCGACCGCACCGTGCGCAAGGTCAAGACCTTTACCGAAAAGCCCGACCTGGCCATGGCCGAGCAGTTCATTGCCAGTGGCGATTTTCTGTGGAATGCCGGCATCTTTGTATGGTCCGCCAAGAGCATACTGGAAGCGTTTGCCACCCACCTGCCCGATGAGTATCAGCTCTTTCACGAGGGGGAGAATTTCTTTGCCACCGATAAGGAAGAGGCCTTCATTGCCCGCACCTACGCCCAATGCACCAACATCTCCATCGATTATGGCATCATGGAGAAGGCCGACAATGTCTATACCCTCGCTGCCGACATCGGTTGGAGCGACCTCGGCACCTGGGGCTCGCTCTATGCTTTTTCGGATAAGAACGACCACGGCAATGTCATCCAAGGCAAGCACGTCATTGCCTACGACACCACCAACTGCATCGTCAATGTGCCCAAGGACAAGCTGGTGGTGCTGCAAGGCATGAGCGACATGATCGTGGTGGACAGCAACGGCATCCTTCTGGTGTGCAAGCGCGAAGAAGAGCAGCAGATAAAGCGTATCGTCAACGATGTGAAGGCCATCAAAGGCGACCGGTTCGTATAGACCGTTCCTTCACATATCTTTGCCGCCCGTTGAAAAACGGCCTCGTAGTACAATGGATAGTATATGGGTTTCCGGTACCCAGGATGCAGGTTCGATTCCTGCCGAGGCCACTCCAAAAGCACCTTTCCTGTGCGTCACTCGGCTCTTTGCGGGTTCGTAGGGTTACTCCAGGCCCCGTAGCAACGCCACCATTCCCAAGGCAGCATCCCCCACCTCGCCCAGCGACCAATGCGCCCGCCCAACAGCGTCACGCTGCTGTCCGATAGCGTCTCTTTTCCGTGCGGAGGAGCTATTCCACTACATGGTCACGAATACATGGGTGAAGGCGCACTTGCGAGTCCATTCTGCGCTGAGGTGATACCACTGTCCTGCTTTTGAGAGGGGTTTGGGCCTTTGATAGTAAGGATACGTTGAACAGCGTACAGCCAAACAGATCTATAGAGACAATTTTGTGCCATCCAAAATTGAAGTCATGAAAAAACAACTCCTTTTCTCTGCTTTGACAGCCCTAGTGCTGCCCCTTACCTCCATGGCCCAATGGCAACACACCTATGGCCCCGAGGGCGGATTGGTGAAGACCATGATCGCTGATGCCGATGGCAACATTTATACGGGTGCCGAACGTGGCATCTTCAAAAGCACGGACGATGGCCAGTCGTGGCGAACAGCGAACAACGGCCTTTCGGCATCGTTCGAGCCGTTTATCATGGACACGATGGGCACTGCCGTTCTCGTTTCGGGAAACTCACTGAATGCTCACGAACTCTACATCACCGAGGATAATGGCGCCACTTGGCAGAACATTGCCCCGCAAGACCCCTTGCTCTACATATCGGGCTTGGGAAGCATTGGAAACCGCATCCTCTTTTCGGCTTCTAGCGGCATTGTGGCCTTCAAGGGCATTCAGTATTCGGACGATATGGGCGCCACGTGGGACACCATTCCCACCTATCTCATAAGTCCCGACAGCACCCCACAACCTCAAGTGAATTTTATGACGGTGATAGGCGAAGACATCTATGCCTATGTCAACAATTCGGGGCTCTACCGCACATCAGACATGGGCGCCACTTGGGAACACGCAGACAACGGCTACATCAGCTCTGGCAATCCACCTCGGTTTTTGGGCCGATTGGGAACTACGCTCTTCCTTTGCGAGGAATTTAACGGCACCTACCATTATTCAACCGATAACGCGGCCTCGTGGCAGACTGCGTCCATCGACCCATTTATTCAAATTCGTCAGTTCGTGTTGCACAACGGCAGCATCTATGCGCCTACCAACGACCGCACATACCGCTCTACGGACGGAATTACCAATTGGACGCAGATGACAAACCTCGGTACGGGCAACCACACCTTGCTGCACAGCCATGGAAATGTGCTGCTGCATGCCACGCATGTATTTGGCGAGGGCATTCGCAGAACCACCGACAACGGAGCCAATTGGAGCCCTTCGCAAACTGGATTTGCAGCCACACGGGCTCAAACGCTTCACTGGCATCAGGGCGAATTTTTCGCAGCTTCGTATGAGCGCGGCATGCAGCGCAGCTCCGATAATGGCGCTTCGTGGGTACGCATTCAGCCCAGTCCGGTGCCGGCCTTGCTCTATGCCACCGACATTATTACTATTGGCAACGAGGTGTTGCAAGCTGGATATTCGCGCATCTTCCGCACCACCGATCTTGGTGCATCATGGACAAGTTATGCCTCAGGATTGCCCGGTATCTTCAATGCAAACGACCTGGAGTTGAGCGGCAACGACCTCTATGTTGCGTGTACAGAAGGGTTGTATAAAAGCACCTCGTTCGGTCAGTGGGCCAGCATATCAGCTAATCTGCCAGGCGTGGGTTTCCATCAGGTTATCAAGCGTAACGGCCGTCTCTTTGCCGTGGGCAGTGAAACGGTGGGTTGGGAACTGCATGCACGTGTGGTCTATTCGGACGATGAAGGTGCCACTTGGACCAATGTGAGCGCGCAGTTCAACTTCTCCACCTATTCTGAAGCCAAGGCGGTGCATGCCACAGGGGGCAATATACTGGTTGCAGCCGATGGCGACCTGTGGTTGTCTTCAGACAATGGCGTCACTTTCTCCAACACCACTGCTGACATCAGTTACATTAGCGGAGCCGAGTTTCACACCGAAGGCGACAACACCTTCCTTGCCTCGGGCAGCGGCCTTTGGG
>JBFYQB010000273.1:0-2911 GCA_041302955.1 Flavobacteriales bacterium | reverse complement strand
CATAGAGGTATTGCACTCCCTGCTGGTAGAGCCCTGCCCATTGCTTATAGACATACTGCACTGGGCTCCACTGGAAACCGGGTATCTCTATGCCGAACTGGAAGCCGTGCGTGTGGCCGCTCAGCGTCAGGTCTACGGTCTTGTGCTCGGTGCGTACCTGTGCGTCCCAATGGCTCGGGTCGTGGGAGAGGAGTAGTTTGAACGGCACTTGCTCTGTGCCCCGCATGGCCTTCTTCATATCACCATACTTCGGAAACCGCAGTGAGGCGCCCCAGTTCTGAATGCCCACAACGGCCATCTGTTGTCCATCGCGCTCCAAGATGCGGTGCTCGTCCATCAGCAGGTTCCAGCCCGCCCCGCGCTGAATGGTCATCAGGCGTTGCAGGTTGGCACGCTTCTCCTGTTCGCTGGGCCATTCCACATAGTCGCCATAATCGTGATTGCCCAGTACGGAATACACGCCCAATGGGGCTTTGAGCCGTGCCAGCTCGTCTTTGAACTGCTCCACTTCATCGGCCTTGTTGTTCACCATGTCGCCTGTGAAGAGGATAATGTCCGGCTTCTGGTCCAAGATGAGGTCGAACGCCCTGCGGATATTGTCCACCGAGGCAAAGCTGCCCGAGTGCATGTCTGATATCTGCACCACTTTCACCCCATCGAACGCCTGTGGCAGGTTGGGAAACGTGAGGGTCTTCCGTTTGATGGTGTAGTTGAAGGCGGTGCGTGCCATGCCATAGAGCATTGCGCTGAACGGGATGGCCGCGGTGATGATGCTGGCCCGCGCCACGAACGTCCTACGGTCGGCAAGGAAAGGTGCATCTGAACCCTTCACCGCGCGAAAAAGGCCACCGCCCACACGGGTGATGTCCTCGCCCAGCAGGAACAGGATGCCCAGCACCTTGGGCAGGGTGAGCACCATCATGGCGCTCATCAGGTAATAGCGCACGTAGGGTTGCATCTCGGTGATCTGCGTGGCGGCCAACAGCACACCCATGGACACGACACTCATGCTCCAATAGGCCGCAATGGCCACCCACCGCCAACGTGGGCCAAGGGGCAGGATGGCCACCTTCACCGCTTGGAAGAAGTAGAGGTCTATGGCCAGAAGGAGCAGCGCGGGGATAAGAAAACGTGGCATTTGCAAGTTGGATGATTCACTGAGAACCCTCGGGTTCCGAAATGGTTCGCAAAGGTACCTATCCTATCAGCGGTGGAACATTGAAGAGGTTGAATTAACATCCTTTACGAAAGGAAGGGACCTTTAAAGCAATGCCACCCGCTGTGTCTTCGTTCCCTTGTCAGTAGCTACCGCTACGATGTAGATACCTGAAGGCATCTGCTGCATGACGAGCGGCTGGCCTGTCCAAATGGTTTCGACCACCATGCGGCCACAGGCATCATAGATCTTGACCCGCTGCCCTGTAAGTGCAACATCTTCCATGTGCAAAAGACCCTCGGTGTCCATCCAGATGCCAGTAGTAGAAACAGCTTCCTGCTCCGAAATCCCGGTGGGTAGTACGATACACGAGCCGCTGCCGCTTGTGGAGCCTTCATAGGCCTGGGATGCGATCAGGTCTTCTGTCACGTATGCAGGTCGCTCATCGGCATCTTCCCACGTGAAGCAGACATCTTCGAGCACAAGCCCACTGACATGGCGAACGTAGAGCCCATGCGCAGGCAGGGTTTCTCCAAACATGAAGTTCTCGGGTTTCACCGTCTCATTCTCTGGCACTTGAAAACCAACGGGCACGGCAGATTCCCCTCCGGGAAACGTGACGTGGATATGCTCCAGCGTTATGTCCTGCGCATAATGGCCCGGAATGCCGGTGATGCTGCTGGTGATGTTGCTCTCCACCGTGGCGGTGATGTTGCGAAGCGTGACATTTTGCATCGTTCCCACAGGCGGGGTGGGCGCACCGGGCAGGGCGTTGGCGCGGTTTCCGAGGCGGATGAAGATGGCGGTGTTCACCCCTTCGATGGTCACGTTCTCCACCAGCACATTCTCCATGAAACCACCGTCCACAATGGCGAGATTGATGCCGCAATCGGCCACACCGATGAAGGGGGGAAAGGCCAGACTGCTCCATTCCACTACCAGGTCGTGCAGATGGATGTTGCGGAAACCCCCAAGGGTCTCGGTGCCGATCTTGATGGCGCGTTTCCATGTGGCAAGCGTGCAGTTGCGGGCCTCCACGTTCTCGCACACTACATTGCCAGTGGCTTTCAGCACTAATGGGTCGTTGTTCGAATCCACGGTGCAGCCTTCTATCAGCACATTGCTGCAGCCGTCCATGCTCAGTCCATCGTTGTTGCTGTTGCCGTGGTTGTAGATGGTCACATTGCGCACGGTGACGGTGTCCAGGTTCAGGTTGTGCATCATCCAGAAACCCGAATTGCGCAGTTCGATGTCCTCGATGGTCACATTGGTGCACGAAATGAGCCTCAGGCCGAACGGCCGCTCATCCTGCCCCAGAAAATTGCTGCCACGTCCATCAATGCGGCCTTCGCCTGTGATGGAGATATGGTCCTCATTGGCGGCATAGATAAGGGCCATGCGGCTTTCGGTCATCACGGTGGGCACGGGCGAATCGATGATGGGATAGCTGCCGATGGAGGTGGATCCCAAGAGCTGTGCCCCATCGGCCACATGCAGATTCACATGGCTGCGAAGTTGTATGGTCCCCGTCACGAAGTTGCCACCTTCCACCAGCACTTGGCCGCCACCGTGTGCAGCACAGGTGTCAATGGCCGCCTGAATGGCCATCGTGTTGTCCGTGGCCCCATCACCGATGGCCCCGAAGTCGGTGACAGGATAGGTCTGGGCCAACAGTAGCGTAGGGGCGAGGCACAGCAGGAGAATCAATGTAAGGCGCATGAGGGGCTCGGTCTTGTGGGCGAATATCCGCAATTG
>JBFYQB010000272.1:0-4215 GCA_041302955.1 Flavobacteriales bacterium | reverse complement strand
CTTGTCGCGACCAAGGTGCTTCTTCGCAAAGTCATCAGAGGCCAATGCAGCGATGTTGGCAAGTATCTGCCCAGCAAATGCCTCGTGAAACTCGATCACATCCATGTCCGAAAGCTCCAGGTTGTTCCTTTTCAGAATCTTGGCGATGGCATATGCAGGACCGAGCAGCAGTTCTTCGCGGATGTCCTGCCCTGTAAAAACATAGTCGGTGATGTATGCTTTGGGCGTGTAGCCCAGCTCCTTTGCTTTTTCTTCACTCATGATAAGCACTGCCGCTGCCCCATCTGTAAGGAACGATGAGTTGGCGGCTGTCAAAGTGCCGTGAGGCTTTACGAAGGCGGGTTTCAAAGCAGCCAGTTTTTCTATCGGTGCCACACGGATACCGTTATCCTTATCAATAGGTTTGAATTTCGGAGGAAGCTCCACCGCCACGATTTCTTTAGCAAGAAGTCCAGCATCTTGCGCTTTCTGCGCGTTGGTATGCGACCTTAGTGAAAGCGCGTCCTGTGCATCGCGGGTAATGCCGAATTTGGCGGCCAACGTCTCGCAGTCCTCGCCCATCAGTTTGTTGGTGAGAAATTCCGCAACTGCCGGTTTCTCTGGGGCAAAGTCAGACGGACGGAGTGTCAGCGCAAACTTGATATAGTCACCTGTGCTGCGCAATTTCTGTGCATTGAACAGCTTCTGACGCATGTGTTTCTTGAACCCTATCGGAGTGTCAGAAGTACACTCTGTGCCACCCGCGATGATGACATCCGCCTCACCCAACCGGATAAGATTAGCAGCTTGCGAAATGGCCTGATTGGCCGATATGCATGCCTGTGATACGGTATGACAGGGAGTGGTCATGCCAAGTCCGGCAGTAAGGGCAGCCTCACGGGCCACGTTCGGAGTTTTCACATTGTGTATCACGGTGCCCATGACAACCTGATCCACCAGTTCGGGGCGAATTCCTGTTTTATCTAAAACCCCCTTGATGGCGAATGCCCCAAGTTGGTAGCTCATAAGGTCGAAGTAATCGGTTCCTGCTTTTAGAAATGGGGTCCTTGCCCCGTCTATCAAAACTACTCTACGCGTCATGGTCTTGCTTTTTCAATGCTTGCATCGCAAACATACACCATTATTCCTCGTGGTAAAATCTCAGAAAGAGACTGTTTTGGAGGGGATTTTAATGCGTTCCATCGAATTTATTAACCCAATGGTCGGTCTTGCAATTGTTTTGTGTCGTACTATTGCACCTTAAAATTAGGACTGAACTGTTTTAACCTGTACGTGATGACAAATATTACTCTAGTGTTTTTAAGAACGTTATTGGCTTCTTGCCTTTTGTTTGTGGCTACATCGGTATCGATTTTCGCGCAGAACCGTACAGTTCTGGTGAATACTGATGGTACAGAAGTTCCAGGGACCTGGTCCAGTGATGCGCGATTAAAGACCTTAGTTAGGGATTTGCACCCCGCTGTTTACATCAACGAAGGAGTGGTCAAGGTTCGCGAGGTTTCTCCTACTACTTTGTTCACTGATGTCACCTCCATTGAAAGTATAGGTGCTTTGGCTTTTCCTTCGTCTAAAATTGAAGTGGTCACTATTCTCATTGAGAATGCTGAGCAACTATCTGGTCATATTGACCTGTCTAAATTCTCTGGATATGGACGACTCAAATATGTCCATGTCAAATCTTCGGTCGACTGCGACACTAGCGATCTTTTTAAGATGTTGAAGAACATCGATGCTAAGTATAGGATTCTCCTAACGGTCGAGCGCCCATCATAATTCGCAATTGCCAGAGGATAAGTTGACCTCTTTCAATGCCATCATCAAAAGCTTTTTCCTGTATCTACTATCGTTACCATGATCAATAACTATTCGATTGCCGTTAAAGTCGTGAAGAGAACAATGATGGGACTGCTTACGGCAGTTTTTTCGTTTGGAGCATTCACATCCGATGCTCAGGTTCGTGTGCCTTTTACAACAAGGACCACTCCGGCCACTATCAAGTTGAAAGGGGATTTTGCCATGACAGGCAATTCAAACCTCCGTTTGGTGAATTACTCCGATGAAGGGACGAATAGTGCCAACATGCGTTATATCGATATTGATAGTGACCTGAACACCTTCAACTCGTCTTCTGCCACGTTGGAGTTCTCTTCAGAGAACGGAGCAAGCGCAGAATGTTCAGAGATCATCTATGCCGGACTTTACTGGTCAGGTAGGGCTTCTGATGCAGCGAGTAGCCCGAACACTTTTACCGTGACCAAGAGTATGCCAACGGCTGCCACGCAATCGGTAAATCAGAACTCCACTGTTATCAACGAACAAACGATCACTAATTCGACCTATACCCTGGTAGTGACACGAGGAGGGTCAAGTGGTAACTATCATGCTACGTACACTTTTTATAATAATACTGACAGCTATGTGTTTCAATTCACCAACAACACTGGAGCAAGTAGGGTGACAGTGAGTGTGAATGGCGGTGCGGTTACTAATGTTCCGGTTACTTATAATAATAACAACAATACAGGGACAGCCACTCTTACCACTCCTTATCAAATTACGGATGGTGCAGCAATTCTTAGAATCAACACATTGGTGCGGGATTCACGTGTTGACCGCAGTGAATCACAGACTCAAAGTGCTGCAAGTGCCACGGTTAACTTGAATGGGACAGTTCCTGTTTATGCAAACGTTACTAAAACGTTTGACAAGACCAAGGTTTTGTTCAAAGGGCCTGGTATGGCAAACTATGTGGAGAAGACAGTTGCTGACGGTGATATTTATTACCCGGAAACATCTGATGGTTTCATGTATTCTGCATTTGTAGATGTGACCACAGATGTGCAACAGAATGGCCCAGGTTCCTACACTATTGCTGATGTTGCTTTGGTTGAAGGCAATGGCGGAGGTACTGGTTATTATGGGGGCTGGGGTATGGTCGTTATCTATGAGAACTACTTGATGAACTGGAGGGACATCACCATTTTTGATGGACACTCTTATGTCGCAGGTGGCGTTACTGCCGACTTTACTATACCTGTATCTGGTTTTCAGACGGCTCCTGCTGGTGACATCGATCTGAAAATTGGTATGATGGCAGGTGAGGGTGACCGAGGTATTTCTGGTGACTTCTTTGAAATTAGGAACGCTGCTGATAATGCTTGGGTTCGTTTGAATCATGGAGGTAATTCTCAGAACAACTACTTCAACTCTTCAATTTTCACGGGTGGCAATACGCGTAATCCGACCTTACTGAACAACTCAGGCATGGATGTCAGTACTTACACGATTGACAATCCGGGCAATGCGGTAGTGGCGAATGGTCAAACAGCTACCACCTTCCGTTATGGAACCACGCAGGATACCTATATAATATACAACATCACCATGTCGGTGAATTCGTATGTTCCAGAAGTTGAAGGTTTGGTTTCGGTAATTAATATCAATGGTTCCTCCACCTTGCCAAGTCCTTTGTCTGCTGGTCCAGGTGAGGAGATCGAATATGAGGTTGAGATAAGGAACTTGGGTACAGAACCAGTTGACAATTTTATAATCACCATTCCAATGCCTTATACAGGTACGTTGGATGTGGGTAGCTTGAACAGTTCAATATTCTTTGCACCGAATCCAACTCCGAATAACCTTTATTATGATGCTAATATTGGCCCCAACGGTTCAATAGTTTATGATTTCGGTACGCTTCCATTGCCGACAAACCCTCAAGATCTCTTAGCATCTTTCCGTTTTACCATTCGTGCCACAGATAATTGTGCGCTTCTGAACGAGCCTTCTTGTCTGAACGAAATACCACTTACAGGAACAATTTCGGGCGAAGGGGCAATTACTGGTTTTAGTGTGCTCAATGCCCAACTTATTACTGGATACGAATCAGTTGGTGCTTGCGTAGGTGAACCAATCTACGATCCTATAGTCACAATTATTGATGTGGACCCTCAATTCCTCATTGACAACTGTACTGCGGATGAGCTTGCAGGGAATTTTAATTTCTGCCCGGGCACCCCTACAATTCCGTTGAGCTCAGTGGCCTCAAGCTACCCGGCAGGCACAAGGTTCTTCAATGAATTCCCTGTGAACCTTGGAACATCAACGGAATACACAACTACATTCCCAGCAGTTCCGGGTTCGGTGATTACCTACTATGCCGTTCCGCCCACAGTTGATAATGGTTGCGTAATGGATGTGCACATCACCATTTGC